>CAYVPT010000075.1:0-9168 GCA_964453865.1 uncultured Dehalococcoidaceae bacterium | reverse complement strand
GGCCTTAGCTACCCCCACCAGGCGTGATAACCGCTGCGTACCGCCGGCGCCCGGTATCAATCCCAGGTTTATCTCCGGCTGCCCGAACCTCGCCCTCTCCGAGCATATCCGCAAATCGCAGCACATGGCCAGCTCGTTCCCACCCCCCAGGGCGTACCCGTGAATGGCGGCAATCGGTGGCTTGGTCAGCGTGTAAATCCGGTCGGACGCCTTGCGGATGGTCGCCATGAATTTCTGTATCTGTAGTGTGTTCATATTCGCCATCTCCACCACGTCCGAGCCGGCGGCAAAGGCTTTCTCCCCGCTGCCGGTCAGGACGACCACCCGTACATCTTCTTCGTTTTCAATCTTGTCGAACACGTCGTAAAGCTCGTTATAAACGTCGCTGTTGAGGGCATTTAAAGCCTCGGGGCGATTAAGCGTAACGGTGGCAATACCCTCTTTCTTCTCGTAAAGCAAAGTCTTGTAAGTCACGGTGTTATCTCCTCTCTGCTCGCTTGGGCGTTTCGGATAGCGTACCTGCACTCGTTGAACTGGTTTCTGGGGACTCGATATGAGGGAAAATCCTTTGATATTTTAAGCTAACAGCCATGTAAGTGTCAAGGTTAAACGGCTTCCCCACCCCCCTCGTTCCTTATCTATTCCCACCCTGACCGCCCTCGCATCGTCATCTGCTTAACCCGTTGGTTTCCCCACCTCTTTAACCTTCCTTAAAATGGGGAGTTTAAGAGGGGCGAAGCCCCTCTTTCTATTCCCTCCCCCTCTCCAATCAAGATATTTATCTATTTAGATTCATGCTACTGATTGGAGAGGGGGTCCAGGGGTGAGGTAAGTAATATAAACCACCCTCGCACCATCTCCTGCTTATCCCGCAGTGTATACTCCGGATTGACAACACACTACAACCTCAGCTACACTTTTCATTGAAAGCCCCTATTTTTTCGCAGCGAGGCTACTTTTTATGCCGGATATTGATGCTATCGCCCGGAGCCTGGCCGGGGAGCTTAAAAAGCACCGCGCCGATTACCTTGAGGTACGCCTCGAGGAGAGCCAGACCAGCCATATAACCTACCGGGGTAAAACCCTCGATTCTATCGGGCGTGCCACCGCCGGCGGCGGTAACGTACGTGCGCTCGTCAAAGGCGGCTGGGGCTTCACCAGCTTCAACAGCTTTGATGGACTCTCCGGACGCATCGACCTGGCCGTCGAACAGGCAAAGTCCGCCGGCAGTGGTAAGAGCAAGCTGGCACCGGTGTCACCGGTAACTGACAGTGTAGCGAGCGGTGTGGCTCAAAACCCCGTGGCAATACCCCTGGCCGATAAAAAGCGGCTGCTGGATGAATACAACGAAATCATCTGGAGCACGCCGCAGATACAGACCTCGAACATCGGTTACTCGGATAGTCGCCGCAAGGTCGTTTTTCTCAGTTCGGAAGGCAGTTTCATCACCCAGGAAAGGGCCGATGTCGCCCTGAGGCTGACGGCTATCGCGGCTAAAGACGGCGAGGTACAGCAGGTCGGTATCAGCCTGGGGAGCCGGGGTAACTTTAGCGTGGTGGAGGGACTCCACGAGCGGGTGAGAGAGCTGTCCCGTAATGCCGTGGCGCTACTTACGGCGCCGCAGGCGAAAGGCGGCGAATATACGGTGGTGCTGGACCCCATCCTGGCGGGTGTCTTCGTGCATGAAGCTTTCGGCCACCTGTCGGAGTCGGATTTCGTGTATGAGAACGACCGCCTCCGGGAAATTATGAAGCTGGGTAAGCAGTTCGGCGTCCCCCAGCTTAATATCGTCGATTCGGCGGCGGAGGCGGGCATGCGCGGCAGTTATAAATACGACGACGAGGGTGTCCCCTCCCAAAAAACTTACCTGATACGCGAGGGTAAACTGGTGGGCCGACTCCACTCGCGTGAGACCGCCGCCAAGATGAAGGAGAAGCCAACCGGCAACGCCCGGGCCTTAAATTATCGCCACCCGCCCATCGTGCGGATGACCAATACCTATATCGAGCCGGGCGCCGTCACTTTCGACGAAATGATAGCCGACATCAAGGAGGGGATTTACGCCAGGAACTGGTACGGCGGCACTACCAGCATGGAAATGTTTACTTTCTCCGCCGGCGAGGCTTACATGATTCGCAACGGTAAGGTTGCTGAAGCGCTGCGACCCGTCATGCTTACCGGCAACGTTTTCAGCACTCTTCAGAATATCGATGCCATCGGCAACGACCTTGATATGAACCAGGGCGGCGGCTGCGGTAAGGGCGGGCAGTCGCCCCTGCCGGTATCCAACGGCAGCCCCCACATCCGCATCCGGCGCTGCCTGATCGGAGGCCAGTAAATGGAGCAAATCCTGGCTCAGGCTCAAAAGGTCGCTACGGAAGCTGAAGTCTTCGAGGTCTCCTCCGAGGAAACTCAGGTCATGTTCGAGGCCAACCGCCTCAAGCAACTCCAGACCAGCCAGTCGACCAGTATCGCCCTGCGCATCGTTAAAAACGGCAGAATCGGCTATGCCACGACCACCGGTATGAGCGCTGGCCAGGAACTGGTCAGGAATGCCGTGGAGACCGCCGCGTTCGGCGCGGAAGCCAGGTTCCAGTTACCCGCGCTCGCCGAATATCCGCCGGTGGATATCTTCGATGCCGCCGTGGAAGCCGTATCCACCAGGGAAATGATTACCCTCGGCGAAGCGATGATAGCCGCCGTTACCGGCCACACGCCGGAAATCATGTGCGAGGCCGCTGCCAGCCGCGGTGTTATCTCGATGCGTATTATTAACTCGCGCGGCGGCCGGGCGTCTTACCGTAAAAGCTTCTTCTCCCTTGATATCGAGGGCAACCTTATCAGCGAGACGGATATGCTCTTCGTCGGCGAAGGCGAGAGCTCGTGCCATCCCCTGTCGGATACAAAGAGAATAACGGACGTGGTTCTCCGGCAGCTTGACCTGGCCAAGAACCGCGCTAAAGCCCCTACCCGTCAGTTGCCGGTGGTCTTTACTCCCAACGGCGTCGCCAGCAGTTTAATCATGCCCCTGATGTCCGCCTTTAACAGCAAAACCGTCCTCGAAGGCGCTTCGCCGGTGGGCGATAAGCTGGGAAAAACCGTCTTCGATAAACGTTTCAGCCTTTTTGACGACCCCCTGGCGGATTACCGCCCGGCAAGTAGACCCTGCGATGACGAGGGTGTTGCCAGCCAGAATACCCCGCTTATCGATAAGGGCGTCGTTTCCGCTTTCCTTTACGACCTCCAGACAGCGGCTTTAGCCGGTAAACGGAGCACCGGCAGCGGCAGTCGCGGTCGCGGCGGTCAACCCTCCCCTTCTCCCAGCGCCTTTGTCGTCACTCCCGGCGACACCACTTTCGACGCTATGGTGGCAGATATTAAAGAAGGATTGGTTATCGAACAGCTTATGGGAGCGGAGCAGGGCAATATTCTCGGCGGCGATTTCTCCGGCAACGTCCTGCTGGGCTATAAGATAGAAAACGGGGAAATAGCGGGTCGGGTAAAGGACACCATGGTCTCCGGGAACGTCTATAAACTGCTCAAGGATATCGCCGCCATCGGCAGCCAGCCGAAATGGGTCGGCGGCTTCCTCCACACCCCGCCCATCTACTGTAAAGGGCTTTCGGTTTCGAGTAAGGGGTAGGAAGTAGATTAATTGGTCTTAAAAACATATATTTAGAAAGAGCATAAAGAAATAAATATTAACCGGGGGAAAAGCATTGAAGGGCTGTTTGATGTGGGGGTTATATATTTTTGCTTTTTTCTTCATTCCATTTATCCTGGCCTTTGCCAGTAAAATGCTCATCGGACATATTACCCCTGGTTTGATAGTGGGCTTCATAGTAGATGCATTTATTTTTTGGCTTTTCGTAAAATATTTAAGGCGTCAGAAATCATAAGGTGTTGGAATACGCGAAGAAAACAATAGTAGTTTTATTATTGTTGTCTCTTATCCTTCTTGTTATTGGCTGCTCATCACCTAAGCCTTTTCCTCCCCCAGAGGGTTATTCAAGTTGGGAAGAATACCACGATGAACTAGACAGAAGAGCAGCCCCACAATCAATACAAGTAACACCGTCTGCACCAGAACCAGCCCCTGCTGAACCTAAACCTACGCCCACTCCCATCTCCACACTCAAACCCAAAAATCCACTATATATTTATGAAAATGGTGCTATACATGTCGGGGGAGATGGAGAGCCAATTGAGTTGATTAATAATCCAAACGCTACCGACCCCACATATGCCGATTTGGTAGCATTTATTGTCAGCGATACTACAAATACTAAAGACTATGTCAAGGGAGGCCCCGATGGCTATGTTTGTGCTGACTTTGCTGAGGCGGTTCATAATAATGCGGAGGCAGAAGGAATTAGGGCAGCTTGGGTAAGTCTAGAATTTGAGGGCAATGATGAAGGACATGCCTTGAATGCCTTTATGACTACAGATAGAGGATTGGTCTACATTGACTGCACAGGAAAGCTCAAGAAGATATGGATTAGCTTTGGTGAAGGGAGTGGTAGCTACCAGCCTGCTTTAGAATTTATCCCCTTTACTGAGATGTTATATGGAAAGCAAATCCCCGATAGCGTAAAACTGACAGAACGGGACACCGTAGCATACGTTGAAAAAGGTAAAGAATACGGTATTATAGGAATAAATCAGGCCAAATCACCGGAATATGTTTTCTACCTGGAATATAAGCAGAAGTGGCAAGATTATGAAATTATGCTAGAAGATTATAATCAAGAAGTCACAAGTTACAACCAAGAAATCAGTGGAAAGGTTTATATTATAGGCTCTCTCGAGATGCAGAGAATAGAAGCATGGGAATCTGAATTACAAAAGCAGAAAGAAATGCTTGAGCTATTGGAAGAAGAGCTCGGATACTGCTTCTACGAACTGCAAAGTACAGCAGAAGATGCTCATTTGGTTAATGATATTCAGATATATTGGGGAAATAACTAATAATTAGGTAGTGCAGGGCAGTCATAGTTACTTTCCTATTTATCACCCCCCCCCTCGTCTCTTATCTATTCCCACCCAAGCCGCCCAGTGTCATCCTTTGCTTATCCCATAATTTGCCCTCCCAGTTTCCCCCTTTGAAAAAGGGGGACTAAGGGGGATTTTCGTCAGCTTATCCCGTAGCCTTACTCCTCCCCACACACTGTCAACTAATTACTATAAACTGTTAACTAATTTGAAAAAGAGTTATAATAACTAAAAGAAAAATGAAAATAAAAATCGCCCCGTTTTCGCGGGTTACTTACCATAACTCTAAAAACAATTCAAAGCTATTTAGCTACGAGTTGTTTCCCGTAAAAAAGTGTTCTTGTCGCCCCTGTCAATGTTGACTGATATAGAGGTGCACTGATATGAACAATATCATCAAGATAACCGCCCGGCCCAAGCTGCGTTCGCCCAACCTGTTAGCGGCCTGGCCCGGCATCGGCAACGTGGCCATGATACTATCCAATTACCTCAAAGCCAAGCTCCCCTTTAAAGAACTCGGCCATCTGGAAGCTTCCTATTTCTTCGACCCCATCGGTGTGCTCGTCAAGGACAACGTCGTCGAAGCCCCCACCTTCCCCCAGAGCCAGTTCTACTACTGGAAAAACGATGCCGGGGACAACGATTTAATACTGTTCATCGGCGACGACCAGCCGGCCAGCAAAGGCTACGACCTGGCCAACTGCATCATGGATGTCGGCGAGAAATACGCCGTCAGCCGTATATACACCTGCGCCGCGGCTATCACCCGCATTCACCACACCGAGCCACCTAAAGTCTGGGGGGTCGCCACCAGCCACCCCGTGGCTGATGACCTTGAAAAATACAAGCTCCAGCATGCCAGCAACCTGCAAATAGCCGGACTCAACGGTCTGCTGCTGGGCGTGGCTAAAGAAAGAAATATCGATGGTATCTGCCTGCTGGGAGAGGTACCTGTCTACGCCAGTCGCGTGCCTAATCCCATGGCGGCGCTGGAAGTCCTTAAGGTACTTACTGAAATACTGACTATTAAAATCGACTTCGCAGACCTGGCGAAAATGGCGGTTGAGGCCGGGGAGCGCATCAAGCAGGTCGCCGCTCAGGCGATGGAAGAGTATATCGACTACTTCACCGAGCCGATTTGGGAACGCGGCGAGGAAGAGGAAGACGAAGAATAACCGGATAATTAAACGTATAAGTTACGTTCTCCGTTCGCTATGAAGTTGAGAAAAGGCACCCTTTCGGTATTCCGACCGCTCCGCGGTAGTCCGATTCTCGGGAATAAGACCAGACTCCGCGAGAAAAAATTTACCGACGTCCGCAACGATTACAGATGGCAGTCCGATGCTGAGCTGGCCAGGCTCGATGCCACCCCGGTGCCTGTTACGTCCTTCTCACTTTACCTGCTGGATTACGCCACCGCTTTAAATCAAGCCGGTGCCGACAGGTACCCTCTGGCCATAGAAACCCTCGAGGGCAAGCACATCGGCAACTGCACCTGCTACGATATCGACGAAAAAAAGGGGGAAGCGCAGGTGGGCATCATGATCGGCAACCGCGACTACTGGGATAAAGGCTACGGCGCCGACGCCTTTAAAGTTATGGTCGACCATGTTTTCCGGATGACCAGCCTCAACCGCCTTTATCTCAAGACGCTGGAATGGAACGTTCGCGCCCAGAAGTGTTTCTCCAGATGCGGTTTTACCCCGTGCGGACATCTCAAACATAACGGCTACAACTTCCTGCTCATGGAACTCAAACGGGAGGAGTGGGGAAAAGAGCGGAGCGAAAGCTAAAGGGGCATTGAGAAGAGATACCCACTCCAACCTGTATACTCAAAAGGGCGTTTAAGAGGGATCCCCACTCTAACCTGTATACGCAAAGGGGTGTTTAAGAGACTGCCGAAGATTGTCATTCCCGCGTAGGCGGGAATCCAGTGGGTGGAGAAAAGGGGTCTGGATCCTCGGGTCAAGCCCGAGGATGACAGTAGGAGGATACCAACGAGGATACACAGGGGGTAAGGTAAATTATAACAGACTATTCCCCAATAGAATGGCTCGGCGACCATGTTAGAATTATCGACCAGACCCGCCTGCCCCACGAAGAAATTTATCTGGAACTTAATGACTACCATGACATCGCCTCCGCCATTATGGAGTTGAAAATCCGGGGAGCGCCGGCCATCGGGATAGCCGGGGCTTATGCCGTAGCCCTCGGCGCTCTGAAAATAGAAACGGTCGGTAAAAACGACTTCCTGAAAAAACTGAAGAGTGTTATCGACACTATCGCCGCTACCCGCCCTACCGCCCGCAACCTGTTTTTCGTTCTGGAACGACTCAAGAAGGTGGTCGAGACGGGGGAAAGTCCGGAGCAGATTCAAAAAGCCCTCGTTGAAGAAGCGGTGAGGATTCACGAAGAAGAGGCGGAGGCGACGCGGCACCTGAGCATCCTGGGCGCAGAAATTATCCAGGACGGCTGGACGGTGCTTACCCACTGTAACACCGGCCCGCTGGCTACCACCGGCCACGGCACGGCTCTGGGGGTTATCATTTCCACTCACGAACAGGGGAAAAACATCAAGGTCATCGCCACCGAGACCCGCCCGCTCCTGCAGGGGGCGCGACTGACCACCTGGGAACTCAGGAAGGCCGGCATACCGGTGACATTAATTACCGACTCCATGGCGGGGCACTTCATAAAGCTGGGGAAAATCGACTGCGTTATTACCGGCGCCGACCGTATCGCTGCCAACGGGGATACCGCCAATAAAATCGGTACGTATACGCTGGCGGTGCTGGCCAGGGAAAACAACATCCCGTTCTATATCGCCGCCCCGACCTCAACGATTGACGCCTCCCTGAAGACCGGGGATGAAATCCCCATCGAGGAACGGGACGACGGGGAAGTCACTCACCTCCTGGGAAGGCCGATTGCCCCGGAAGGCGTTGCCGCGGCCAATCCCGCTTTCGACGTAACACCCCACCGGTACATCACCGCCATTATCACTGAAAAAGGCATAATTAAAGAGCCGTATACAGAAAGTATAAAATCACTCTCAGGATAAAGGAGATACAACATGAACAGCCAGACTCTGGAAACCCGACTCAGTTCATTGGAAGCCGAGGTCAAAGACCTGAAGGAACAGGTCAAGGACAGGGATAAACAAATGCAGACTTTACAGGATATCGAAGACATCAAGAGGCTACAGTGCGCCTACGGCTACTACCTCGAACACTGGATGGCCGATGAAATAGTCGACTGCTTTTCTAACAGCCCGGAAGTATCCGCCACCTTTGTCGAAGGGACCTATAACGGCCCGGAGGGTATCCGCAAGTACTTCAGGCCGGGGAGGGTCGTACCGCCGGAGTTCCTCCACATGGTGATGCAGGTATCGCCGGTAATTACGTTAGCCAGGGACGGTAAAACGGCAAAGGGGAGATGGTACGGCTACGGGACCATTCTCTCGCGCCCCAGCGTGCCCCTCGACCCGGCTTATATGGCCGTCATCTACGAGATGGACTATATCAAGGAAGACGGCGTCTGGAAGATACTGACACTGCGCCTGAATATGCATTATGCCTATACTTCCGGGAGGACTCCGCAGGGGCCGCCCGAATCCGAAGAAGCTCCCGCCGAGCGCCCCAGGCTCAATCCTGATGTCTGGTCGGAATACGAGACAGGGTACCCGTCCGGCTATATCTACCCCTTCCACTATAAACACCCGGTCACGGGCAAGAAGACATCGGAGGCTATGCGTAACGCGGAATTGAAGCTGAAGCCGAATAAATACAAGGACTAGTTAAAAATCCGTTAAATATGACGAGGGATCTTGTCTTAAAAGTCATTCTGAGGAACGAAGTGACGAAGAATCTAGGGGTGGGGCATGTAGCACACATACCAGCCCTCCACCCCGAGACCCTTCGCTGCGCTCAGGGTGACATTTTTACACTATTTTACAGGCAAAGCCATTCAATGGTTAGAGGAGTATAAAAACTTTGAATTGCTTTTCGAGTTATGTTAAATTATATGACGATAAGAGGTAATTGAATATCGAAAGCAGGGGTGAGTGTATGGACCTTACCAATAGAGTGGCGATAGTGACGGGCAGCGCCAGGGGAATCGGGAGGGGGATTGCATTAAGGCTGGCGGAGGCGGGAGCCGACATCGTGGTGAATGACA
>CAYVPT010000074.1:0-9212 GCA_964453865.1 uncultured Dehalococcoidaceae bacterium | reverse complement strand
CGAAACCATTTATATTACGGAAGAAGAATATTATTATAGCATTAGCTAAATTCCTCATTTATTATAATAATATAACACAAATTTGAAATAAAAAGTGCCTTGTTAAGCACCCCTCAGCTTACGCAGCAGCCCGCGTATCGTTTGCCACAGGCTGTTGGCCTTGTCCACCTGCTTCTCCGGTACGCCTGTCTCTCCGTAGCGGACATTTTCATATAATCCGGTCACTTCGTTCAGCGGCTCGCCGCTATCGGGCACGGAATGCTGCAGGCGACTGGAGTATTCGCTGGCGGTCTCGTGCTGGCGGCGGGGGAAGCCGGAACGCGACCCCTCCCACTGTAAATGCCGGTATATCTCCCGGATATCCAGCCTGCCCGATGCGTCCTCCCTGAACTGATATGGTCGTGCTTCCGAGGGTTTTCTCTGAAACTTTTTCCCCATCATGTTGAGCAGTTCTTTTAAATCATCCTTGAGTCCCTTCCAGCTCCAGAGCGATTCATGGATTTCTTCTATTTCGTCCCGGCGGCGCCTAGAGCGCAGTCGGGAGATTGCCTTCGCCAGGATAAAAATAATAACAGCGATGATGACAGCTATGACCAGCCACTTAATCGACTCCGTCACCCACGGCGGTATTTCTGCCGGCACTACCTCAGGAAAATCCGAACCGCTCATGTTACCACCGCCGCCTTCCATCTCTACCGGTTCGCTGCGCAGCAGGTTTATCAGCCACTGTATAATTTTGAATATCCAGTCGAAGATATAATTCAATGGAATCATGATATACTCTAAAATATTCCCCAGGAAGCTGAAAACGGCACTAGCACCGCGTCCGATAAGCTCGAAAAACTCTGCGGAGAAAATACTGGCGACGCCGAAGCCAACCAGAACCATACCGCCGATAACCCCGAGCATCATGGGCAGCCAGCGCTTTACCGAGGTCAGCGCGGCTTCTTCCTTCGGCATCGAACTCCGCCTCAAGTAAATATGACTGAGAGCTATCGCTATCAGACCAAAGAAGAAGAATGCCATTACGTTCAAGCCGATTTCGGCGCCCGGTGCCTCGAAACGACCCGAGCCCGAACTGATCTGCCAGAATATCAACAGAAAGATAAGCGCCACCAGACCAATCACGAAGGAGCGGTATATATCCCGGAAATATGACATCGTCTGTCCCAGAGTAATTCCCCGCCACCATAGATACAGCAGAACCGGCAGAGCCAGCACGATTGTGTGGGTACTGGAAAAGGTATTTCCAAACAGTTGCCCGATGTGTGAAAACCACCGGCCACTCAGGAAACTGTAACCCGTGCCGTACTCCGCACCGAGAATTATTAAGATAAAGACCAGGCCGATGCCGATGATGACCGTCCGGGTGATTGACATCGACCATTTCCGCCGCAGGATTATCCGGGTCACCAGCAGCGAACCCGCCAGGGCGATAATCACCGAAGCCAGGCTCAGGGCAGGCCTCTGTTCGGAAAATACCGGCCAGTTGCCGACCCAGGTCAGCCAGGGATAGACCCAGAAAGCCTCCATGAGGACTACGGCCAGCGGATAAATGATTATCGCCAGCCAGTCGAAATTCCTGAGCCTTCCCTTTGAATCTATAGCGTTATTCACTCTGTATCTCTCTGATGCCTATCTGCTTGACAAGGTCCCAGGCAATATCGTCATTGATGTGGTAAACGGCCAGATTTCCGGTGCCTGTTTCGGCGACCTCGCCACCCATCTTTATCAGTGCCACACTGCGTCCCACCCTCTTTAAATCCAGCAGCATCGCCAGCAGGTCATCGGAGGGCTGCGCCGAAATAACTAACAGGGTGCTGCCCCAGGGGAGATTCGGGGCTTCCTGCCGGATATACCGCGCCGCAGGAATCGTTTCCACCTGATGCAGCTGCGCCAGCGCTTCCAGTATATGCAGTAACTGGTCGGGATGCTGGCTAGGCGGCACTTTTAGCATGCCCTGAGAAAAACGCGTTACCTGGTTGACGTATAGTCCGACGCGAAAACCCTCTTTCAGGGCATACTGAGAAAGGGACGCCGCGGCTATTATCCCCAGTTCCTGAAGCTGGTAGATGCTCCCCCACAGGGGCGCTTTCAGGGTGCGCACATCCAGAAAAAGGCTGATATCCACCGTGGTCGTCGGCTCGTAGACCTTGGTCTGCAGCTTACCGAGCCGGGCGGTGCTCTTCCAGTGGATACGCTTCAGGCTGTCCCCGGAACGGTAGTCGCGCACTCCCGCCGTAAGCACCGGGTCCTGAAAAAGGTGTCTTTTCAGCCGGATATCACCGAATAACTGGCGCGACGCGATACCCAGCTTTTCCAGCGGCACCAGCCGGGGATACACCAGCAGGTAGTCCAACTTGGGAATCTCCATATCACGACGGAAAAAACCGAACAGGTCGCCGGAATGGATACGCGTCGGCCCGAAGATAAAACTGCCTCTCTGCATACACTTCATCGGAAAGCGGCGGGTCACCCGGTGGTACATGTTTATCGGGAACATGTTGTTGAGGATAACGCGGTCCTCGATGGTTGCCTCCGCCTTACCTTTCAGGAGGGTCACTCTATCCGGGAGTTCATCTTCAATCTGCAGCCAGGGAAGCGGCAGCGGCTTGCGATTGGTTACCTCTATCTCAAAAAATATGTCTTCGCCGAAGAAAACCTGGTTATGGCTCAGCCGGCGCCGGTACTCGATGCGGTGCAGGCAAAACCGGTTCCACAGACGTGATACGCCGCCGGTCAGTAAAAACAGCAGGCAGATAAGAACCAGCGGCACCTGGTGCAATGCCAGGCTGATAATCAGAATCAGTACCGCCAGGAACAGCCAGTAGTCGCCCCGCATTGTTTATCCTTCCTCGGGGACGACTTCTTCTACCGGTACGTTCACAGAATTGATTATCTCGTTAAGAGTCTGTTCGGCTTTCTGGCCGCGCAGCCGGCTCTCCGACTTGGGAATAATCCGGTGAATAAGTACGGGAGTGACCAAGTATTTAATATCGTCCGGGGTAACGTAAGCCCTGCCCCGTATGGCGGCCAGAGCCTGCGCGGCATTATAAAGCGCCAGCATCGCCCGGGGACTGGCCCCCAGCTCTACTGCAGTATGTTTACGGGTGGCATGAATCAGGCGGATAATGTAGTCCTCGACATCGGCGGCAACATGCACCTCGCGGCAGTCCTTCTGCATCGCCAGGAGGTCGTCAGCAGAAATAACCGGCGCTAGCTCATCCAGCGGGTCGGAACTACGGAAACGGGATAAAATCAGGCGGTCGTCCTCCGCCGTAGGATAGCCTATCTGTATCTTCATAAGGAAACGGTCAAGCTGAGCTTCCGGCAGGGGAAAGGTGCCTTCGAGTTCGATGGGATTCTGGGTAGCCATGACTAAAAAAGGCCGGGGCAGCGGTTTGGTATCGCCTTCGGCGGTGACCTGGCGTTCCTGCATGGCTTCCAGCAGCGCCGACTGCGTCCGGGGGGTGGCGCGGTTAATCTCGTCGGCCAGCACTATCTGTGACATTATCGGTCCCGGGCGGAACTCAAAATCCGCTTTCTTCTGGTTAAATATGTAAGTCCCGGTAATATCCGAGGGCAACAGGTCCGGGGTGCATTGAATACGCCGGAAGCTGCACCCCAGGGATTTCGACAGGGACTTCGCCAGGACGGTCTTGCCCAGTCCCGGTACATCTTCAAGGAGGATGTGCCCCTCGCAGAGCAAAGCGACGATGGCCATCTCCACTACTTCGCCCTTGCCGACGATGACGCGTTCGACGTTTTCCTTCACTTTCAAGGCAGCATCTTTAATGCCCTGAACACTCATTTCTTCCATAGACCGCACCGCTTTCTCATTTTTTGATTATTATAACAGTTTAACTATCTCGATGCTATTTTAAACGTCATGCTCGTCTTCGATGCTGCCGACCATCTGTTCCAGAATATCTTCCAGCGTAATAAGCCCGGCAACATCTCCTTTTTTATCAAGGACCACGGCCTGGTGCAGTTTTCGTTTCTTGAAACCGCGTAACTGGCTATCGATTTTCTTATCCTCGCGGATAAAATATGCCGGTCTTATAAGCGTTTTCAAAGCACCGAGTTTACGGCCACCGGTCTTTCCCAATAAGTCCTTGGTATGGATAAAACCGATTATGTCCGGACTTTTTCCGCTCCTTACCGGATAGCGCGAATATCCGGCTTTTTTGATGGTTTTCAAGACCTGGTCTATAGTGTTGTCCGAGTTTACAACCGCCATGTCTTTTTTACCGACCATGATATCACCCACGGTTTTATCGTTAAGTGTGAAGACCCTGGCCAGGATTTCCTTTTCATCAGCGGTGATGGTCCCCTCCTCCCGGCCGATGTCAATTAAAGTCTTAACTTCAGCCTCCGTAACCAGCGGCCTTTTCATTTTGGCAATGTCAATACCCAGCACCAGCAGTAATTTCCGCGCGATGAACGCTATCACGACCACTACCGGATTAAAAACCGCCATGATTACTTTCAAGGCCGGCGCCGTGTATATGGAAACCATGTCATTATGATATTTGGCATACACTTTGGGTGTAATATCGGCGAATATCAGGATAACTACGGTCAGTACCACGGTGACGTATACTATCCCGGTATCCCCCCATAAAGAAATAGCCAGGGCCGTAGCGATAGCAGACATGGCTACATTTACGAGGTTATTACCCAGCAGAATCGTCCCGATAAGCTGCTCCGGCTTCTCCAGAATACCCTCGACGATTTTTGAACGTCTCGGGAATTTTTTCCCCAACTGATGTACGCGTACGCGGCTGACCGCCATGAGGGCGGTTTCCGAACCGGCAAAATACGCCGAACAAAATAAAAGCAATACCAGCAGAATAATTTGCGGGGCGATGCCAAGACCTTCCATATCGTACCTCCCCAAAGTGATGAGTAAACTTATCCGACTTATTATTTGCCATGAATTTCTCCATGTCAAAGTATACTATTGATGGTTCGGTTTGTATTTGGTTGATACGTTCAAACCTCTCTCCTGAACTCCCCTTTCGAACATGAAATAATGCGAGTACGAATAATAAACCTGTTCGAGAGGGGGATAAAGGGGGTGAGTAAAAAATAACCAGATGTAAAATAGTACCGACTGGTCGGTATCTTGAAACGCTTCCGTGTATGTGCTAGACTGTTTTTACCGATTATCAATCACGGATAAGGAGCCTGAATAGTGTCGGGGATTCGCAGAATAAAAGTCACCGGATAATCCCCAGGCAGCATCGATTTATAGATGCCGGGGTAATCCATGATAACTGCCGAACAGCGGTACTGGCTCGTCAGGCTGACTCAAAGTTATTTCATTCATTGACGGTTTTCTTTCATTCCATTTCTTCACCGGACCGGTGCTCATCCTGCAGTCAAGGATTACTCCTATAACCAACGCCCCACTGTAGTTATTTATCAGAGTGCTGCCCGGGGCTGGTAAAACTACCCAAAAATAACCAGCCGGCGAGGTGAGCACTGTGAACCACAATGACCGTATTCACATCAAATATTATTCAAAAAACGAATTGATAAACAGGCAGGTAATAAGGAGCCTGATAGACCAATCGAGTATTACCGGGGGCGACCTTGTCTACGATATCGGCGCCGGCTCCGGTAATATCACCCATGCATTATCAGAGAAGGGCGCCAGGGTAATCGGCATTGAAAAAGATAAAGCAACGTGCCGAAAATGCAGGCAGCGGTTCCTGAACCGCGAGAATGTCTCCATACATCGCGCTGATTTTCTACAGTGGGAGCTTCCCGCGGACTGTAAATACAAGGTCTTTGCCAATATACCCTTTATCCGCACCGCGGCTATTGTCAACAGGCTGGTCTTCAACAAATCACCCCCGGAAGACTGCTACCTGATTATTCAAAAAGAGGCGGCGGAGAAGTACGCCGGCATCTCTATAGATACGCTGGCGTCACTCCTGATAAAGCCGGTTTTTTGGGTTGATATCATCTATCACTTTGAGAGGGATGATTTTTACCCGGTGCCTTCGGTCGATATTGTCCTGATACAGTTCGAGAGGAGAAAATGCCGGCTGGTCCCCGAAAAAGACTACAACCTTTACAGAGACTTTGTTACCTTCTGCCGCGAGGGGAGAAGCGGCAGGATAATGAAGACGCTGAAAAACGTCTTTACCGGCCCCCGGTTAAAACAGATTTCGGCGGTTTTACAAATCGATTCCCGTACCAGCCCCAACGAGTTAAATTTCGTACAGTATTTATGCCTCTTTCAATATTACCTGGGTAAAGACTTCAAAAACATTGCTTTGATTCAGGGGGCTGAAACCAGACTCCGGCAAAAACGCGTCCGGATGCCTGTAATACACCGGACAAATAAGAAAAGAGAGAGTTGAAACCAGGCGCTCTCAACAGCAGGCTTGTAAACCGTTCTTATATACCGGAATGCTTATGAACTTACAACGCAGATATGATTGATATAACAGCTCAACTATTTCGTTACTATTTGGATGTCGTACTCGTCGTCGATGCTGCCTACCATCTGTTCCAGAATATCTTCCAGCGTAATAAGCCCGGCAACATCTCCTTCTTTATCAACAACGACGGCCTGGTGCAGCTTTCGCGCCTTGAAACGGCGCAACTGGCTGTCGATTTTCCTGTCCACCGGGATGAAATAGGCCGGTCTTATAATTGTTTTTAAGGCGCCAAGTTTCCGGTCACCCGTTTTTCCCAGCAAATCCTTGGCATGGATAAATCCGCTAATTTCAGTACTTGTTCCGCTCCTTATCGGATACCGAGAGTAACCATTTTTTGTTATAGTCTTCAAGACCTGGTCTATAGTATCGTCAGTATTCAACGTCACCATGCGGTTTTTTACAATCATGACATCTCCGACGGTTTTATCGTTAAGTGTGAAGACCCTGGCCAGGATTTCCTTTTCATCGGCGGTGATGGTCCCCTCCTCCCGGCCGATGTCGATTAAAGTCTTGACTTCAGCCTCCGTGACCAGCGGCCTTTTCATTTTAGCAATGTCAATACCCAGCACCAGCAGTAATTTCCGCGCGATGAACGTTACCACAGCTACCACCGGATTAAAAACTGTCATGATAATCTTAAGGGCTGGCGCCACGTTAATGGATATAACGTCATTGCGGAATTTGGCATACACCTTAGGCGTTATTTCTGCAAACAATAGAATAATAACTGTCAGTCCCAGCGTAACGTATATAACCCCGGTATCTCCCCATAATGATATTGCGAGTGCTGTAGCGATTGCTGACATGGCTACATTTACGAGATTATTACCCAGTAGAATCGTCCCGATAAGCTTTTCCGGCTTCTCCAGAATGCCCTCGACCATTTTCGCGCGTCTCGGATACTTCTTCTCCAGCTGATGTACCCGCACGCGGCTGACCGCCATAAGCGCTGTCTCAGAACCGGAGAAAAAAGCCGAGCATAGTAAAAGCAATATCATTAAGATAATCTGCCATGTAATCGTTATTCCCTCCATGACTTGACCTCCCCTCGCTAAATCATTTACCGGAAACCACCAAATCTAAATACTCGCACATATTGGTTACAGACCATATTATTGGCCAAGAATTTATCTATGTCAAAGGGTAATGTTTCTGCAACAGCACCCGACGATGATACCTTGACGGCAGTCCTTCCTTGACAATTTTCCCCCTCTCCTCAATAATTACTTGGATTCCCCCGTTAAGTACGAGAGTATCACCATGAAAGCGTTGCGCTGGTACGCCAGAAAAGACCTGCGGTACGTGGATATCCCGGAGCCTTCTCCCGGTCCCGGACAGCTCAAGATAAAGGTATCGCTGGCCGGTATCTGCGGCACCGACCTCAAGGAATACGCCAAAGGCCCCGTCATGATTCCTGCAGATAAAGTCCCTTTGACGATGGGGCATGAGTTCGTCGGTACGGTGGCGGCGGTGGGCGAAGGGGTGAAAGACTTCAGGGTCGGCGACCGCGTCAGCGGCGTGGGCTACTGGTACTGCGGCGAGTGTTACTGCTGTAAAAAGGGTTTTTATAACATCTGCGTTAACCAGGGCTTCACCGGCCTGCTGACCGAGGGCTGCCTGGCGGAGTATTTCGTTATCCCTGCCTACGCCTGCTACCAACTGCCGGACAGCGTCTCCGATGAAGCCGGCACGATGGTCGAGCCTCTGGCGGTGGGTCTGCACGCCGTACGGCAGGGCAAAGTGCAGGTAGGCGACACGGTGGCGATTCTGGGGGACGGCACTATCGGTCTCTGTGTCCTAATGGCGGCTAAAGTGGCCGGGGCCGGGGCGATATACCTCGTTTCCAAGCATGAGAGACGCGGTGATTTAGCCCGGAAGCTCGGAGCGACGGAGATTATCCACCTCGACGAGAGGAGCCCGGCTATAAGATTACAGGAACTTACGGACGGCCCCGGTGCCGATGTAGCTTTCGAATGTGTCGGCAATCCGGAGACGCCCCAGCTTACCATTGAGTTAACCCGGCGGCGCGGTACTGCCGTTCTCGTCGGCGTCTTCGATAGGCCCGGGGTGGTGGACTTTAACACTTTAATGTTCACCGAAAGGACGGTAGTGGGCAGTTCTATTTATATCGACGAGGGCCGGACGGCTGTCGCTCTGCTGGCGGATAAAAGAGTCGACCCCACCCCGCTTATCTCCGCCAGGGTACCTCTCAAAGACGCCGTGAAACTGGGTTTTGAAGCCCTTCTCACCGATAAAGAAACAAATATCAAAGTACTGCTACGGGTCGCTTGATGATTACGTTACATTGACTTAAAATACTCTTAGAACAATTAAGGAGGATAGCTGTGATAAATAAAGAGATTTTTGAATTCCCTATTGTCTATACCAATCCCATTCCCAAGATAGCCCTGGGCTGGGGAGCCTATCAGACCATCGGCGACGAGTGTAAAGCCGCCGGCATGAAAAAGGCTTTAATCGCAACGTCCGGGCTCAAGGGGACCGGCGTTATCGACGAAATCAAGGGAGTCATCAACCACGCTGGCGTGGCTACGGAAATCTACGATAAGATTACTTCCAATCCCAAGGACCACGAGATAATGGCAGCCTACAAAATATTCAATGAAGGACAGTGCGACGGCGTGGTGGCCATCGGCGGCGGCAGTTCCATCGATACCGGCAAGTGCGTCCGCGTCATCGATGCTAACGGCGGCAAGGACGTCACCAACTTTACCGTTTTTCTCGACCCTCCCTTTGAGG
>CAYVPT010000073.1:0-9258 GCA_964453865.1 uncultured Dehalococcoidaceae bacterium | reverse complement strand
CCAGGGGAAGCTCGGTGCAGGCCAGTAATACCGAATCTATCTCATGACGATAATGTTCGATCATTTCCTTAAACATGTTTTTCATCTGCGGACGCAACCTGGCCGTAAGTTTAATCTCTTCAATAACCTCGGTCACGAAAGTGTTCCAGGGCCCGGCGGGATATACCGCCCCGGGCAGATTCCGACTGTAGAGCCTTTTTTCGACAGTGATATAACCCCCCAGGACAAGCGGCCGCTGTAACTTACTTGAAAATGTACGAGAAGTTATATCAATCATATTCAACCAGGGAATCCGGATATGCGGGGTCACATCATCAAAGAAATAGTGGGCGGAATTGCAGGGCACAACAACAAAGTCCGCCCCGGCATCGGCCAGCATATTAATACCGGCTATCATCATCGGCACCGGGCTATCTTCCCGGTACAGGACAGCCCGGGTTCGACTCGGAATTTTGGTATTATTATCAATAATAATCCTCAAATGCTCCCAGTCTTTCCTGGCCGGAGTAGACAAAACCACCTGACGGAAAAACTCCACCGTAGCCAGGGGACCCATACCTCCAAGGATACCGACGACCTTCTCTTTACTCACAATACCTCACTCGAAGATATAAAATCTGTAGGCGGTGCCGGCTATCGGCTGGTCGTGAACGAGGCGGAAGTCCTTAAAGAAAGACAGCTCCTCTTCCCGGTTGCGCCTTATCACCTGATAACCGGGGTCTCCCAGCCACCCCAGCAGAGCGCCCGGCCGGTAATCATACACCTGCCGGCGGCAGGAGTTGTCCCCCAGCGAGACGTTCCTGACGATAAGCCGGCCGCCTCCGGCGAGCATCTTGCGGCAGTTACCGGCCAGCTTAACGATATCCTCGTCGTTGAGGTAGGTCAGCAGGCCGATAACCATTATCAGGTCAAAGCGTTCGTCAGCATAATACTCCTGGGCCGGAAGGCAGATGAATCCGGCGCTGGTGTCAGGTACATTGCGGCGGGCTTTTTCCAGCAGCTTCTTCGAGAAGTCCACGCCCACATATTCCTTACAGCGGGGAGCCAGTATCTTCCCCCACCGGCCGTCCCCGCAGCCGAGGTCCAGCACCCTCGACGGCGGGCCGATATCGATAAACGGCGATAAAGCGGCTTCCTCTTTAGCCGCGTCTTCCCTGCCGAAGTGGAGACACTGCTTGCGGTCGGACTCGTTGACTATCGTTTTGTAGTCGATTTTCACCCGGTGTTCAGTATCAGGCCGCCAGGCGCCCTTGTTGTGCCGGTCGAAATAGCCCAGGCCGTGAACCGATTTCCAGTAATACTTTAATAGACCCATAATCATTACCCGGATTTTGTTAAAACAGCTGCTCGGCCCTCCTCAGGTCCCCGATATCGTCAATCTCGACCCATTTCCCCCCGGTGAAGTCATGCATATATATCGGGGCATCCGCCAAGTGCCCGGCGATGACAATATCAAAATATATCCTGACATTGCCCCGGCGGACGTCTTCATCGAGCCACCGTGATAGCGCCCGACCGTATTCCGACGTGATTTTCAATACGCCGGTAGATTTAAAGTAATTGCTCCGGTACTCCCTGAGCTTCTCCCTGACGATTCTGAGTTCTACGATTCTATTCTCGCTATCGGTAGTGGACATGGAGCCGTCATATACCGGCGTGAACCGGTCGCCGACCCAGCAGGCCCGGCCCGGGTGCTCACCGAGTACGCCGCGGACGAGGGACTCCTCGAAGATGGTATCTCCCTCGATGAGCATGGCCCCCTGCTCAAGGTACTCCCTGGCCAGCCAGGCGGAGTACATGGAGTTCGTTTTTTCGTAGATTTTATTCCAGAGATAGGTGACTTTCATTTTACCGAATTCAGGCCCGATTTTATCGATGACAACATCCCCCAGGTAGCCGACGACGATTACCGCCTCATCGATGCCGTTGTTTTCGAGTATGCCGAGAGTATGCTCCAGCAATACCTTTCCATTGACCTCGGTGAGGCACTTGGGGGCGGTATCGGTCAGCGGCTTCAACCGGCTGCCGAGTCCGGCGGCGAGGACAACGGCCTTCTTAATTTCCTGCATCGGCACGATACCTTTCTGTTTTCACCGGCTAGCCCCGTACTTCTCATTCAGCCTGGCCACAATCATTTCCATGACCTTCACCACCTCCCGGCCTTCTTCGCCGGTTACCGGGGGCCTGCCGCCGCTCAAAATACTATCTATGAAATCTTTGATAAGCAGCTCGTGGCCGAACTTCAGTCTACCCGTCAGGTAGCCCAGCGCGTTGCCGGCGATACCCCCCGCCTCCTGCGAGCGGGTGCTCAGGAAATAGCGGGCGAAACGGGAAGGCTTTATCGACGCCTTATCGCCGTAGCGGACCAGGTACTTGGCGGTAAGGTCGACGTGGATGTACCCTTCGGTACCCATGATATCGACAAGAAGGTCGTGGCGGGTGCTGGAGTAAGACATGACCACCGAGCTAACGGCCTTTTCGCCTTCCAGTTCCAGCCGAAACTCATCGAAGGGCGCCCAGGGGTGTTCCAGAAAACTCATGGCGCTAATCTCCACGTTTTTCACGCCATTGAGAAAAGCCAGAGTGAGATAGGCGATATGCGGGCCGGACTCCCCGATAACGCCGCCGGGGAGCTTGTGTATCCAGTAGTCCTTCTTCATTATCATCTCGTCGCGGTGGTCGGAAAGCAGTATTCTCAGTCCGGTCAACTCTCCGATGGCGCCGTCAGCCACCATCTGCCGGGCCCTGGGGAAGGGGGGATTAAAAAGCTGGTTGTGAACGACACAGATTTTTCTATCCTTCGCGCGGGCGGCCTCCAGCATGGCGTCGCAATCGGCGACCTTGAGGGCCATCGGTTTCTCCATCAGCACGTGGCAGCCCGCCTGTAAGGCCTCTAAAGCCAGGGGGGCGTGTATCTGGGGAGGCACGCAGATATCGACGATGTCCAGCTTTTCTTTAGCCAGCATGTCCGTTATCCCGGCGTAGACGCCGGGGATACGATGTCTTGAAGCAGTCTGCCGGGCCAGTTCCTGGTTTTTATCACATACCGCCTGGATGACGACATTCTGCAACCTCGAAAAGCTCGGGATGTGCTCCTGATGAACGACGCCACCGCAGCCGACAATACCAACTTTAAGTTTATCCGGCACCCTTAACCTCCTGAGTCAGTTCGTTGTAAAGCTCGACCAGCCGCTGTCCCATAATCTCCCAGCTATAACGCTGCTCGTAGGCCTGCCGGGCATTGGTACCCAGCTCATGGCAGAGCGACGGATTATCACGCAGCTTGATAATCGCCTGCTTTATCTCGCTGATATCACCGGAATTCACGGCTATACCGCAGTTCTCCTGAGCGACTTTCTTCGTGGTCGAGGTGCCCTGATTTACCAGGATGGGCTTGCCGCAAATCATGGCGTTAAACAGAGTGCTGCCGCAGATGTAGCGGTAAAACGGCAGGACGGGGTCCCTGAGGACGAAAAAGAGGTCGGCCGCCAGCCCGCGCCGGATTACCTCGGCGTAGGGTATTTTGCCGATGAATTCGAATCTATCGGGCAGTCGGGCAGCCAGTTCTCCGATTTCCCCGACCATCTCCCCGTAACCGGCCACCACCAGCTTTACGCCGTCGATTTCTTTTACCACCTCTATAACCTTGTCCATGTTGAGCAGTCGGTCGCGATGCAGTTGACCCGCGTAAAAAAGCGTGAACTGCCTGTTTTTCTCACTACCGGTGGGGGAGCTATCCTGATTGATGAGATAATCCGGCGGAGAATCGTAAACGGTGACGATACGCCGGTGGGGGATACCGCCGATACCCGCCACCTGCTCGTCATCGACGACGACGATAGCGGTAGCCAGGCGCATAATCAGCTTATCCACCGCCAGGCCGACCGCCCGCAGTCCAGCGGGTAGCAGCTCCTCGTAAACGTCAAGGAGCTCATAGACAACCGGCTTTCGCTTGAGTTTGGCCGCGATTACGCAGGGAATGACGCTATCGAAATTAATCACGTGAACGATATCAAATCGCATCGCCAGCAGTCGAAAAAAGACGAAGCCCCACCAGAGAGGGAGATAAAACAAAATCCACTTGCCCCAGGGGGCTTTCAGGCGGAAGGGTACCGCCCGGTGGTTTTCCAGTTCCATCGGTTTTTCGGCATGTCCTTCCCGATCCCAGTAAATATGCCGGGTGCCGTAGCCGGCACGGTTAATCGCCGTTATCTCCTTGGGCAGGCGGATATCACGGTCTAAAGGATTCGACCTCACGAAAACAGCCTCTTTTTTACGCATTAGGGATATTCAATCCAGGGTAATCTTAAAACCTGGCGCTGGACTCTATCAGGCTCCGGTTCTCCATAATCCAGTCGTAGACTTTCTTAATACCGTCTTTCATCGCCATTCCCGGTTCGTAGCCCAGCACTTTCCTGGCTTTGGCAATCGATGCTCTCCGCCGGGTTATCTTGTCCCAGTCACGCCGTGGTATAAGTTCGGTGCCCTTTTCGTTGCCGGTAATTTCATTAACCATGGCGGCGATATCCTTTATCTTCGTCTCGGTCTCGGAGGCCAGATTAAAAGCGTCGCCGACGGCCTCGGGAACGATGCCCAGCAGCATCGTACCGGCGACGATGTCCTCGACAAAAGTAAAATCGCGGGTTTCATCGCCGGTGCCGGTAATCGGCAGGGGCTTCTTGTGGATAGCCCACCACATGAAGTTGGGGATGACGTTGCGGTAGGCACCGGGTATCTCGCCCGGTCCGTAGACGTTAAAGTAACGAGCGATAGCCACCGGCAATTTATAATGATTGTAAAAGAAGTTGCAGTAAAGCTCGCCGAGTAGCTTGGTGATTTGATAGGGGGTGTCCAGGTGGAGGGAAACGAAGTCCTCCTTGAGGGGGAGGGGGGCCTGACTGCCGTAGACGGAACACCCGGAAGAAGCGAAAACGAACTTCTCGATACCGGCCAGGTTGGCGTATTCCAGCACCTTCAAAGTGCCCAGGCCGTTAACGGTCTGGTCGGTCTCGGGATTATCTACCGAGTTCTGGTTGGCGAAGTGCGCCGCCAGGTGAAAAACGTATTCTGGCCGGGAGGCGAACGCCCGCTTCAGGACCTCCTCGTCCAGTATGCTCCCCTGGATGAAAGTCACGTCAGGGGCTGCGGGGATATTCCATTTAGCGGCGGCAGAAAGGTCATCTATAATGATAATCCTGGCCGCTTCGGCCTTAATCAGGGCTTTAGTCAGATTACGACCGACACACCCGGCTCCACCGGTGATAAGGACGCTTTTGCCTTTATAGGCGCTTAAATATTCTCTCATCATTCCACCTGCCAAACGTATATTTTATTTAACCGGCCGCCAGCTTGAGCAGCCCTTTCGTCTTTTCCAGGGCGGCTTTGGGGTCTCTTAGAATTAAAGTCGGCGCCTTGCCGAGGGCGATGAAAAAGACGCGCCGGTAGAACTTCTTGATAGCCGCCCGGACGCTTTCCGGAGTGAACTCGGCCGTCCGGAGCAGGCCGGCGCCGCCGGGATGAGAACCGAGCAGAATATCCTCCGGGGCGGGCTCTTTTATTAAATAGCCGGCTTTTTTAGATTCGTTATAAAGTCGCGTGCCGATAAGCGGGCTGGCCATGGTGACCGAGGGGACGACGCCGTACTTTTTCAGCAGCCTGGCGGCAAAGTCGAAAGTACGCTGCATTTTAGCCGGGGTCTCGCCGGGGAATCCGACGATATAGTAGGCATGAGTGGCTATTTTATATTTCTGCAATAACCCGGCCGTAGCCTCTATTTTCCGGAGGTCCAGCTTTTTATCGATGATATTATCCAGGGTATCCTGGTCGCCGGACTCGGGAGCAATGGTGATGCGGAGACAGCCGGACTTTTTCATCTTGCTGACCAGGGACTCGTTAAGGAGGTCGCCGCGCACGCCGTTGGGGGTATTCCAGGTAAGACCCAGTTTTTCCCGTATCATCATCTCCAGGATTTCATCAAATCTTTTTTCGCTCAGATTAATGCAATCATCCTCAAAATCGATATGTTTCACGCCGTATTTTTCTTTGAGTAGCCTGAGGTGCCCCAGGACATACTCCGGCGAGTGAGGACGCCACTTGCGTCCCATGTGTAGATGCACCGAGCAAAAACAGCAGTTGAAGGGGCAGCCCCGACTGGTGATAACGGGCATCGTCTGGCTGACGCTGGCGTAGGAACGCCCCTTGAAGCCCTTCTCGTGGACCAGGAAGTACTCCTCCAGGTCGAGGAGGTGATAAGCCGGATAAGGGAGCTCGTCCAGGTTTTCGATGGGTACGGCAGGTTCGTTGACGGTAATTTCGTCCTTTTCGTTTCGGAAAGCGATTCCCCTGATACCGGCCAGACCGGAGCCGGAACCAGCATAATGACTGACAAGCTCCGGTAATATCAGCTCGCCCTCGCCCATGACCACCACATCGATAGTCTTCTCGGCCAGAAAATCACCGGGCGAAACGACGGCATGGGGACCTCCTGCGATGACCGGGATTTCAGGATTGATTTCCCTGACCAGGCGAGCGACGGCCAGGGCACTCTTAAGCTGGCTGGTGAACGGACTGGTAATGCCGACGATATCCGGCTCAAGCTCAGCGATTTTTTCTTTTAAAAGCGGCCAGCGGGCGCCAAAATGCAGGCTGTCACCCTCGCGGAATAAAGCGCCTTCCCCGAGTACCAGAGCATCGACAATGCTGATTTCAATCCCTTTTTTCTCCAGGACGGCCGCCAGGTAAAGCAGGCTCAGCGGGGGATGTATCCTTGCTTCCAGCACCCCGACGCTTTTAGCAGGGAGGGTCTGTGGGGGATTTACCAGCACTACCTTCATGAAAACTCCGGTGAATTTAGATTAATTATTACACATAAAGGGATACCTAGCAAGCGAATCAACGTTACTAAAGCCGGCAACTAATACATATATGCCTATATTGTTAAAGGTTCCGTTTGTATTTGGTTGATACGTTCAAGCTTCACCGCTGACCCCTCTTTTTTCCTTTGTTATCTTTTCCCACCCGGACCGCCCTCGTATCATCCACGGCTTATCGCGTAGTATACTCTCCCCCTCTTGAACAGAGAAAAAAACGATTATTACAGATAAACCTGTTCGAGAGGGGGATAAAGGGGGTGAGTGAAAACAATAACCCGATGTAATCAGTATCTTAATATGAGCTCAACCAGTACTTTCTTACCAGTGCTTAACGTTCTGTTTACCTTCTGAACCCATTTTTTTATGCTTTGTTTATCACGTTTGTAATATCGTATTTACTATACGAATAAACAGGGGAGCATTACTGAGCTGCGGAAAAAAACAGGTTTCAAATTCGCGACTATTATCCTCATTGGTATCATGGTGTTTCTGGCCATGGATATTGGATATTCTCTATATAATCCGGACCGGCTCAATTTCAGGCTGCCCTTCAGCACACTGAAAATCATCGGGGGCAGCACTCAGGTGCAGACGAAGGAATCTTTAGCCTGGGAAAAAGCCAGGGACGGGATGACGCTGGAACCGGGCAGCCGGGTGAGAACCGCCGCGGACTCGTATGCGGCCATCAACTTCGCCGAGGGCACCACGACCAAGCTGGAACCCGGCACCGATGTGATTATTACCAGACTGGAGAACAATAGAGATGAACAGCTGGATACCATCGCGTTGAAACAGCAATCGGGCAAGACATGGAACCAGGTGGCCAAAAAGGCCGACGACAGCTATGACTTTCAAATTAAAACGTCATCGGCGGACATCATGGTGCACGGGACCTCGTTCGCTACCGAGGTCGATGATTCCGGGACGACGACCGTACAGACCACCGAAGGGAATGTCAGCGTAAGTGCGCAGGGAGAGGAAGTGTACGTACCTGCCGGACAGCAGACCAGGGTCGAGGCCGGTTTGCCGCCCGCCGCGCCGGAACCGATGCCACCGACCCGGAACGAACTGGTGTTGACTATCAACAAGCCGGCCACCGGCCTGATAGTCGACCCCAGCGGCTCAAGCACCGGCTATCTCGGTGACGGGTCTCAGGTTAATCAGATTACCGGCTCACGGTTATCTCTACCGGAGGAAGAGTTTCAAACCGTGATAATTCCGGAGCCGGCTACCGGCGAATATACCATAAAATTACACAGTGTCGCCGAAGGCGAAACGTCTTTCAACATCGAAGGGTTTGCCGAGGGCGAAAATACCTTCTCGTATACCGAGTCCGGCAACATAACCACCGCGAAAGAATACGTTATAAAACTCCATATCGACGTCCTTGACGGCCTGCTGGGAAAAGCCACGGTGGCTAAAGTAGTACCGTCGGATAACCAGGCCAGGCCGGTAGCGACGGCAGTCACGCCGGAAACCGAAGGCGAAAAAATACCGGATGTTTCCAGCCAGCCGGAGGCTTCAAGCCGGAAGGAAAGCTGGTTATCCACAGGGAACAGTCCCATCGCCAATATATGGACCGCCGTTACCGTTCTCGTGCTTATCATGGGCGGAGTACTGGTAGTGGTATGGAGAAAAATCTAGAGGAAAGATGATTTTTATTAAGGGCGCTTAATGTTTGAATTGACCGGCCATAATATCGTCCAGTTTGCCTGCTTCCTGGTATACGCGGTATTAATCGCGTTTATCCTTTATTCCAAGCAGGTAAGGTTGAAAAGGCTGTTTTCATTTTTCCTCATCGCGGCGGCGGGAGTGAGTGTTTCCAGCCTGCTGATGAATTTACAGTTTCCTTACGAATACACGCTCCTGTGTAAGATGATGGTAATCCCCCTCACCACGCTGGCTGTTGTTGCTTACATTCACTTCATCGTCGCTTTCACCCGAAAAAACACCCGGAAAATCATCAAACCGGGATACGGCTGGGTAGCTGTTACTTTTACCCTGGTCGCCTTCGGGTATTTAACCCAGGGTTTATCCCTCCTCGAAAGCGAGCTGGTCACCACCTACTACGGCTATATAATCAATGCTATCGTCTATGTTAATGATTTTATATTGATAGGTGCGGTATTCTTCCTGTTGCAAACTCTGAGAAACGCCGCCGACCCGGAAGAAAGAAACCGGACCGCTTACCTGTTTGCCGGCCTCGGATTAATGCTTGCCGGCAACGTGCTGGGAAATGTGGTACAGGACACCAATAATACCTTTACCCATATCGGCTACGCCGGGAATGCCATCATCATCACCTATACCCTGCTGAGATACCGCCTGCTGGATATCCAGATATTAATGAAGAAATGGATGGTTTATACCGGAGTTACCGTCTGTG
>CAYVPT010000072.1:0-9312 GCA_964453865.1 uncultured Dehalococcoidaceae bacterium | reverse complement strand
GATACTCAAACCGTCCCGCGAGCCTTACTGGAAACTCGGTTATAAAGGCGGCTGCCAGGATATCTTCTTCATTACCACCATGGACAGGACACCCGAATTCCTGAAAACAATTACCACGGCAGCTAAGGACTCAGGCTACTCGACCCCGGATATAGGAGTATACATTCAGCCGCGGCACCAGGGCGTCAACTGCCACTGCGAGTTCAGTCTCCCCTATTCCCCGGGCGATGCGCAAGAAGTCACCCGGCTCCAGGAACTCTATACTAAAGCCAGCGAGGTACTGATAAACCGGGGAGCGTTCTTCAGTCGGCCTTACGGTATCTGGGCGGATATGGCTTTCCAGAGGGACGTCCCGAGTACGACCTTACTCAAGAATATCAAGACAATTTTCGACCCCAACGGGGTGATGAACCCGGGTAAACTATGTTTTAAGTAACAGGAAACGAAGGAGGGATAGATAATGGCACTGGAGGATTACCGGCCCGACCAGGAAAGGTGCAGCTATTGCTCATATTGTAAGTGGATTCCGCAGGACAAGATTCAAAGCTGGAGGTTCGCTAAAGGCTGTCCCAGTATCGGCTACAGCAACTTTAACGCTTATTCGGCGCGGGGCAGGTTTGCCGTGGCGAAGTCGCTTCTGGACGGGAAAATCGAATATACCGACAGGATTGTGGATGTAATTTATAAAGACTTAAGCTGTGGGCTGTGTGATGTTTCCGATAAGGTCTGCCGCTATAATTTAGAGCCGCTGGGGAACATACTGGAACTGAAAGCGAGAGCCGTCACGGACGGCCAGCTGCTGCCGCAGCATATGCCCCTTATCGATAACCTCAAGAAAGAAGATACGATGATGCTGGGGATGGTCAAGGCCGACCGGGGCAACTGGGCCAAGGGGCTGGACGTGAAAAACCTTACCGAAGAAAAGGCGGAGGTAGCCTTTTTTGCCGGCTGCCGGTTCAGTTTTGACGAAGAATTACGGCACATACCGCGGGCGGCGGTAACCCTGCTTAAAAACAACGGCGTTGACATCGGCATTATGGGGACCGACGAAAGCTGCTGCGGCGGACGGGCTTACCAGATGGGCTACCGGGGAGACTTCGTTAAATTTGCCGAAAACAATATAGAAGCCTGGAAAACAGCCGGAGTAAAAACCGTGGTCACTTCCTGTTCCGACGGCTATTTTGCCTTTAAACGCCTCTATCCTGAACTCGGTTCTGAGGTCGAGGTGCTGCACACCGTGGTGTTCATCGAACGTCTTATCAAGCAGGGTAAGATAAAATTCAGCAAAACCGTCCCCATGACGGTGACCTATCATGACCCCTGCCACCTGGGGAGACAGGGAGAGCCGTATGTCCCCTGGAAAGGCAAGGAAAAAAAGATTTTAAATCAGGTGGTGATATACGACCCGCCGAAACCAAGGTACAACGGGGCCTGGGGGATATACGACCCGCCGCGGAATGTGCTGAAAAGCATCCCCGGGATAAAGCTGGTGGAGATGGAGAGGATACGCGAATACGCCTGGTGCTGCGGCGCCGGCGGCGGCTGTATCGATGCTTATCCCGAGTTCGCTGCCTGGACAGCCGGCGAGAGAATTGAAGAGGCCAAGACCACCGAAGCCGAGGCAATCGTTTCCGCCTGCCCGTGGTGTGAGCGTAATTTCCTCGATGCTATCAGCAGCAACGGAAATAAGATGAAGGTATTCGACGTTATCGAGCTTGTCCAGCAGGCGATTTAGAGGAGGAGATATTTAAGATGGAATTTACTAAAGAGATATACAGGGAATTTGAAGATATTGTAGGGCCGGATAACATCTCGGATGACCCCGGTGTGCTGGATACGTACGTGACTCCCTTGGCTCAGAGCCAGCATCACATGGGTCCGGCTTATGACGTCGCTACGCCCAGAGGACTGGCTGTTTTAATGCCGGCCAGCACCGAGGAGGTCCAGGCTATCGTCAGGCTGTGCAATAAATACGGGATAAAATATAAAGCCTCCAGCACCTTCTGGACATCCCGCGGTAATATCTCCGATGATCATGCCATCACGCTGGACATGAGGCGTATGGACCGGATTCTGGAGATAAACGAAAAGAACCAGTACGCGGTCATCGAGCCTTATGTGATAGGAGCAACCCTCCAGGCCGAGGCAATGAAGGTCGGGCTTAACACCACCATTATCGGGGCGGGCTCCAGTTGCTCTCCTCTGGCCAGTGCCTGCTCCAACGGCGGGCCGTCGCCGTTCGCTTTATACGGGGGCCTTACCCGTGAGAACCTGCTGGCTTTCGAATGGGTTATGCCCACCGGCGAAATTATGAGGTCGGGCTCTCTGGGCTCGGGACTGGGGTGGTTCTGCGACGACGGCCCGGGCCCCAGTTTAAGGGGCGTTATCATGGCGATGTCCGGAAGTATGGGGGCGCTGGGCGTCTTCACCAGATGTGCCCTCAAGCTGTTTCCCTGGCCGGGACCGCCCGTACTGCGGTCCGTGGGTACAATTCCGGCTTACAGGGCAGCGCTGCCGCCCAATATTCAGGGGCATACCCTGGCCTGGCCATCGTGGGAGGCTTTTGCTGACGGCGTTTTCCGGATATGGGACAGTGATATCAGCGGTTATTACTCTCACCGGCAGTACAACATGTTCGGCAGGGACCTGAAAGCGGCTATGATTAAAATACTCACCGATCCTACCAAGACCCTCAGCGATCTTGAAGAACTACTCAAAGACCCCGATTTGCAGAAAAAGAACGAGGAAATGAAGCGTGATTTCCAGATTGTACTGGCGGGTATTACCATGCGAGATATCGAGTGGCAGGAAAAGGTCCTGGATAAAATCCTTAAAGAAACCGGGGGCTGGAAAGCATCCCTGATGGAAGAACCTGAAATCAGGGACTGGAGCCTGCTGTTTTTAATCAGGCTGGGGCATAAAAATCTGAACTTCGTTTACGCCGGCGGTTATGAAGGGTGTTTCGGCATCGGCGGAAACCCGGATAGTGCCTGTCCGAAAGTCGATCTGGCGGCGGAATTCAAGAGTAAATGGGAACAGGAGCATGACTTTTTCGTCCGGGCCGGGGGCGACTGTATGATGGGGGGTATCGGCGCTATCGGCGGCGGCGGGTCTACCGCCTGGGAGAACTTCACCCATTTCGATTCGCACAGCCGGGAATCGGTGGAAGGAACCCATGAGTTTTTCGAAAACACGTCAAAATACGGCATGGAAAACGGCCTGGGGGCGATGGAAAGGATGTACGCCATGTGCCGGCGCGACGACGGCTACCGCCGGAGTAAAGAAGAGCAGGAAGAAACATTAGCGGCGATGTCACAGTCGATAGTGTATGAATACCAGTGGAAAATCAGGGAAGTCCTTGACCCCAAACACCTCGGTGATGCTTATTACATGACGCTGGAACCGAAGCAATAATACACTAGATTAAAGGCGCGGCGGGACTTCCAGGCGGCGTAAAGACTCACCATATTTGTATTCTTTCCCTTCGGCTGCCTTTTTACTGAATTCCGTGGCCATCTCGACAAATGAATCATCCGGAGGGTCCCCGACCTGGCTTTTATAACAGCTGAGGGCGGCCATTTTAATATCGAAGGTGTCACTGATATCGGGGTAGTAATTAGGCTCCTCGGTCTGCCACAGCAGTACTTCTTTCACCTTATGGAGTTCATAGCCCTGACTTAACAGGTCGCGGTAGGTGTTGGGCGCCTGGGCACAGGGCCAGACGGCATCCATAACAATCTGGCCGGTAACGCGATGGTCCGGATTCGAGATATACCGCTGGTAAGGGTCGCAGGTAGCTACTATTTCCGGTCGATACGCCAGTATCAATCCTATAATCTCTTTCCTGAATTCAGGTGTATAGCTCAGGTTCAGGTCGGGATGATCTAAAAAGATTACCTCTTCTATTCCCATTAGTTTCGCGGCTTCCAGCTGTTCCTGCTTACGGATTACAGCCAGTTTCTCCGGCGTCATATCAGGGTCGCTGCTGGCTTTGTCACCGTTGGTACATACTACGTAGACAACGCGCTTGCCTTCCCGTAAAAAGTTGGCGATAGTCCCTCCCATACCCATCTCGATATCCAGCGGATGCGGAGCAAATGCCAGTATATCTGCGGACTTCTTCATGGTCTTCCTCCTGTAATATGAATCAATCGCCCAGTTCGTGGAGCGCTTTAATGAGGGCGTCGGTGTGCTCCGGCTTGCCCACGCTGATGCGGAGGCCGTTCTGTAGAGAGGGCTTATCGAAATAACGCACCAGAATACCCTTTTGCTGCAGCTTATGATAAAGCTCGCTGGCGCTGCCCTGGAGAACGGAGACATAAATGAAATTGGCCCGGGAAGGATATGGTTTCAACCAGAGTAATTTCTGGAGTTCGCCGAACAGTCTTCTCCTTTCGGCAACAATATCCTTTATCCGGTCCTGAAGATAATCGAGGTCCCCCAGAGACTCGCGAGCGGCAATCTCCGCGGCAACACTGACGTTATGAGGGATTTTTATTGCCATTAGATAGCCGGCTATACGGGGGGTGAAAATACCATAGCCCAGCCTCAGGCCCGCCAGACCGGCCCATTTACTGAACGAACGCAATACCATGAGATTATTATAAAAGCTTTTATAGGGAACGATGGTTTCTCCACTGAATTCGTAATATGCTTCGTCAACGACGATGGGTACACCCGTTTCCGTGATTTCAACGATGTCCTTGCGCGGGATGACATTACCCGAGGGATTATTGGGCGTTGCCAGGAATATCAGCTTGGTCCTGTCGGTGATAGCTGCTTTAACAGCATCGACACTCACCACGAAATTCTCGTCCCGTTCCACATTGACGACAACGCCGCCGTATATCTCCGTACAGAAACGGAAGATGTCGAAGGTGGGAACACAGTTGATTACCTCGTCACCCGGCTCAACAAAGAGTCGGACGATGAGGTCGATGAGCGTATTGCTGCCGTGACTCGCCACGATGCACTCCGGAGCGACGCCGGCATACCCGGCAAGTCGCTGGCGCAGCTCCTGCTGGCCATTGTCGGGATAGATATTTATATTAGTAGCGGAGGCCAGCGCCGGCTGAACCCTGGGTGAGCAACCGTAGGGATTTTCGTTGGCGTTCAACTTGATAATATCCTCAGGCGGTATGTCAACCTCCCCTGACAGGGTATCCGGCGAAGTACTGGCGCTGTAACCGTCGAATCCGACCAGGGCGGGACGTATCAGCTTCTCGATTTCATCGAACTGTTTCATTTATCCACCTCCACGGGCGTTATCCCGGAGCCGTTTTTCCACGGCCCGGGCGTGAGCGTCAAGCCCCTCGGCCCTGGCGATGACCGAGGCGGCTTTACCCAGGTCTACGATATCCTTTTCATCCGTTTGCACCAGCGATATAAGCTTAACGAAATCTAAGATGTTGAGGGGCGAACCGAAACGGGCGGTACCCTCTGTGGGCAGGACATGACTCGGTCCGGCCACGTAATCGACGAGTACCTCGATGGCGTTTTCCCCGACGAAAAGGCAGCCGGCGTTCTCGACTTTATCAATGTATGCAGCCGCGTCTTCAACGACCAGGCAGAGGTGCTCCGGAGCGTAAAGATTAGCCAGCTCTATTCCCTGATTCACATTATTCACCAGGGCTATCATACCCCGTTTCTCCAGGGACCCGGCGGTAATATCCCGTCGTTCTAATGCCTCAAGCTGCTTTTCAATTTCCTGGTTTACGGCACCGGCTACCTGTCGCGAGGTGGTAATCAGGATGGCTGAAGGCAGCGAGCCGTGCTCGACCTGGGCGAGGAGATCGGCGGCAATATACTCGGCTTTAGCAGTTTCATCGGCGATAATAACTACCTCGCTGGGACCGTAGAGTCCGTCAATGCCGACATCGCCGAAGACCATTTTCTTGGCTAAAGTCGTATAGACCGAACCCGGACCGCAGACCTTGTCTACCGCAGGTACGGATTCCGTACCGTAAGCCAGGGCGGCTACTGCCTGGGCGCCGCTGATAGAGAAAACACGGTCGACATCAGCGATTCTGGCGGCTGACAGCGTCACCGGCGAGACAGAACCCGACTTCCGGGGTGGGGTGGCTAATATGATTTCCTTCACGCCGGCCACCCGGGCGGGAACGACGGTCATCAACAGCGAAGACGGGAGTGGCGCCTGGGAACCGGGGGTATATACACCGATCCTTTCCAGCGGGCGTATCAACCAGCCCAGGTGTGAAGCGGTACTTTCATGGAGGAGGGCCTTTTTCTGCTCAGCGTGATAAGCGTTGATACGTTCCGCGGCCAGTTCAAGGGCGGCAAGAAGCCCTTTATCCGTCTCGTTATACGCCCGGTCTATATCTTTTTTATCGACTTCCAGCGATGCCAGCCTGACGCCGTCGAATTTTTCGGTATAGTCCAGGAGAGCGGCTTCGCCGCGGCGGCGTACGTCGTTGATGATTTGCCGGACGGTTTTTTCGCGGTCATCATCCGGCATGTCTTTCCGGGACTGCCGGGTTAGAGCCAGCCTGGCTTTTTCAAAGCCTTCGATAATCTTCATCTATGCATCCTCAACGGCCGCCTTGAGCATATTAACGATATTATTAATCAGTCTTGTTTTCCGGGAATTTTGTTTGTTATTCTTATTCCCGATAAGGCAGCCGGTCGACTCAAAAAGAGTATCGATAATTTTCAGGTTATGCCGGGCGATGGTCCGGCCGGTCTCCGTGTTCTCAATGAGAAGGTCGGCGTCCTCCGGCAGGAAAGCCTCGGTGGCGCCCCAGGTGGGAATCACGCGGTAGTGACCGAGGTGATTGTCCCGGGCGTATTTATCGGCGATATTAACGTACTCCGAGGCAATCCGCAGCGGCTCCTCACTCTCCAGGGTAAAACGTCGCAGGCCGGCGGCATCGTCGACCGAAAGCTCCCGGCTGACCACGGCTACCATTCTCACTCTAGCCAGTTTAAGGTCGACCAGTTCTTCGACCGGACTCGACGGGAACTGGGCCAGGTGCTCGGTAAGCCAGTCCCGGCCGGTAACCGCCAGGTCGAAATTGCCGCTGGCGACCTGCTGGGGCATATCCTGGGGGCGGACCACTTTAACGGTGACACCGGTAAGGTTGATTTTCGGACGGCGGTTGCCTGTCTCCGAGGGATAATCATCAATCTCGATACCGGCCCTGTTCAAGAGAGAGACGGCGGGCTGCTGCTGGTGACCATCGGGTAAAGCCAGCCGGACGGTATCCGGCGACGACTCTTTAATGGTGGACCGCTGGAGTGTGACTACCGGAAGAGTATCCTTGCTCGTGGCTGACTTCTTTTCGACGACTGCCAGTATTTCACAGATGGATGTTATGATATTATCAAGGTCCAGGGACTCCCAGCTGTTTCGATTGGCGATGAGAAAGGCGCTGAAATCCAGCACCCTCCCGACCGGCACCATACCGTATTCATCCAGTTTAGTCCCGGCTCCGGCGGCCAGCAGCACCATATCCGCATTTTCCGGAGGGTAAACCTCGGCGGCGCCCCAGACCGGAAAGATGCTGAAACGGCTCAGGCGTTTTTTCAGGGCGAAGGACTCCGCCAGGTTGGGATACTCGCTGGCGATACGTAATAAAGTGCAGTTTTTAAACAGCTCTTCCGGCGTAGAAGCTGATGCCGCGTACAACGTTCCCTCACCATAAGCGAGGTCCTGTACCTTGACGATATCGCTGCTGGGGTATTTCACCAGCAATTCTTCTATCCAGTCCAGGCAGCATATACCCAGGTCGTAGTTCCCCATGGCTATCTGTATAGGAATATCCTTCTCGTGGAAGACCCTCAAAAGGACATCCGGGAATTTCTGCGAGCGGGGGCGGTAGAAGCCGGTCCGGGAGTGATATTCATCGATGCCCCACTCCGCTTTCTGGAGCATGGCGGACGTCTTGCGCAGCAGGCGTCCCTTGGGGAGAGCTATCTTAATCGGCACGTTTGGCCTCCAGGTGCTTTAAGACGTCGGCAATCGTGCCCAAACTGGACTGAGACGACTTTTGATTGTTAATTAATGTAAACACGGGCTCTTTCTGACGCACTTCCAGAATCCACCCGGCGGTTTTCTCCTGTCCATCCAGGTCAATCTCAGCGATATAACCGGCCTTACGCAACGCGTCAGCAGCTTTAAAGGCTTCCTTAATGCCATCGGCGGCCAGTGATTTTATCAGGACTTTAGCCGGGGGCGACCCGGTAAGAGCTTCCGTTTTCACCAGCCCTATGAGCTTATCGAGATAAAGGGCAAAGCCGGAGGCGGGCACGTCGCCGCCGCCCATGGAAGGGATAAGGGCATCGTAACGGCCGCCACCGCCGACCCTCTCCCCGCCGATATAATATTGAAAAATAACGCCGGTGTAGTATTCAAAGCCGGCACCCGAGGCTATATTTATCCGGTATTTAATCCCCAGTACATCCAGAAGAGAAACGGTTTGAAGAAAGTCGTCAAGGGGCGGGATAATCTCCGGCATATTACGGGTGAAGAGGGCTTTCTGGTTACGGAGAAAACCGGACGACTGGCCGTTCAGGCTGAGGAGGGGTCTCAGGACGCGTTCAAGTTCCGGGGACTCGCGGCCGACTTCCGCCAGAGCCGCGGTATCGCCATCAAGAATGAGGTCGAAAGTCCGGTGCTGCTCCTCCGGGCTGAGCCCCAGTTTTTCCAGCAGCGCCTTGATCAGACCGGCGTGTGATAACCTGAGTTCCACATCTTTAAGTCCCAGTTTTTTAAGAACCTCTCGAGACAGGGCAATCAATTCGGCGCCGGCCACCGGTGACTCCGCCCCGATAAGCTCAGCCCCGCACTGCCAGCGCTCGCGTGTCTTTTCACCGGCTTCTTCGAATCTAAAGATATTGGCGGCGTAAAAAAGCCTGGCCAGGCCTGAATCCTGCAGGCTCTCGGTATATAAACGGGCGACAGGTATAGTGCCGTCAGGACGCAGCACTACCCTTTCCCCGCTCCAGCCGTCCCAGTCGAGGAAAGAATATACCTTACCGAGCATGCCGGGAGTCAGTGTCCCCGCCGAGGTAAAGAGGTGCAGGTATTCGATAGTCGGGGTCCTGACCTCCTGATATCCCCACTTTAAAAAGCAATCGCGGCATATCCCCTCGACGAGGCGGAAAGCCGTCATCTCGGGAGGGGAAAGGTCGCGCATTCCCTTACAACGCTGGATTTTCATGATTCACCTTTGTTATAACGAAGACAATACATATTCTAATTTACACCAATTCAGGTTGCTAATCAATCGGGATAGTTGGATTCTTAAACCTCACCCTCTGTTTTTAGATGAACCTATCCCCCTGTGTCCCCCT
>CAYVPT010000071.1:0-9364 GCA_964453865.1 uncultured Dehalococcoidaceae bacterium | reverse complement strand
GCTTCTTCAGGACTTAATATTGTTCTTTCAAGTATAGCATCTCTAATATCTTGAACGGACTTTTTAGTATTTGCTGCTATTACTTTTGCTATATTTTCTACGTTGTTCTGTAAGCCTTTTAGTCTTTCCTCTAGCTGTTTCTCTTCTAACCGCTCATTCTGAAAACTCGCACTTACACCATGTAGTAAAAACCTTGCTTCAGGAACAGACAATCTGTTATTACCACCACAAAACACTATGACACCTATGGAATCCACACTACCAAAATTGTGCGTAGTTATTACTGCTGGAATACCTTTAAGATAATTGTAAGCCGACAGGCCGTGATGCACAGAACCACCAGGAGACGAAATAAGAAGAATGAATTTTTCCACACCTTGTTTCATCTTTCCATCTATCGCCTTCATCAAAGCATTAATTGTAACATCAATAACAGGAGCGAAAAATTTAATGACTGTTGGTTTCTCAGGCAAAATATACCTCCTACTTCATAGTAGAGAGCTATTCCTACCACTATTCTACCACCCTATTGCAATCCCTACCCTATCTCTTTAAGCGCCCGCTCTAAATCAGGGGGGAGGGGGGCTGAGAACTCAACGTATTTATTGGTTGAAGGCAGGCGGAAGCCGATTTTGTGAGCGTGGAGGAACTGGCGGGAGATATGGGGAGAGGGAACGCCGTAGGTGGCATCGCCGACGACGGGAAAGCCGATAGCGGCCAGGTGCACGCGTATCTGGTGGGTGCGGCCTGTCTCCGGAGAAATCTCCAGTAGAGTGTATTTACCCAGATATTTGACGACACGGTATCTGGTGCGGGCTTCACGTCCCCTCGAGACCACCGCCATGCGCTGGCGGTTCTGGGGGTCGCGGCCGATATCCGCCTCGATGATGCCGCTCTCCGGCTCCAGCTTTCCCTTTACCAGCACCAGATAAGCCTTGGAGACAGCACGCGACTTAAACTGGTCGGAGAGATTTTCATGAGCTAAGCGGTTCTTCGCCACCAGAATCAATCCGGAGGTATCCTTGTCCAGCCGGTGAACAATGCCGGGTCGGGGTGAGGCATCATCCTCCGCCAGTCCCGGCAAATAGCCCAGGACAGCGTTTACCAGGGTGTGAGAGGAATGGCCGGGGGCGGGGTGCACCGCCAGTCCGGCCGGCTTATTTACCACCAACAGGTCACTGTCCTCATAGACGATATCCAGGGGAATATCTTCGGGAGTCAGGCGGGCGGGCGGCTCGGGGGGAATGACAATATCAACACGGTCGGCGGCATTCAGCTTGAGACTCGGTTTAGACGGACTACCATTAACAGTAATAAAGCCCTCGACAACAAGCTTCCGGGCATGGGTGCGGGAAAGTTCCGGGCACCTGTCTCCGACGAACTTGTCGAGTCGTGTTCCGGCAACATCCACCTTAAAGGAATATTCGCTGTTCATTCCCTGTGTCCGGCCGATTTAGCCAGGAAGATAATGGCGAAAGCAATGATTATGGAGCCGACGACCGCCGAAGAATCGGCGACATTAAACGCCGGCCAGACCTTAAAATCGAGAAAATCGGTAACATAGCCCAGGCGGAGGCGGTCAATCTGGTTCCCGATAGCGCCCCCCATAATCAGGCCCAGGCCGACCCGTACCAGCCTGGTATTGAGAAAGGACAGGCGACTGCGCAGTAAAAAGACAATCAGCAAAAGAATGACTATCTCGATGAAGACCAGTATGATGATAGCCGAGGTATGCTCTTTGAAGATACCGAAGGCAGCGCCAGTATTCCGGACATGGATAATCTGAAAAAAACCGGCATCGAAATAAACCTGCCCCACCGCGAGGTTGGCCTGTATCCACCACTTTGATAGCTGATCGGCCAGGACGATGACTAAGGCAATAACGGCAAGAGCCACGTCCCGCCAGTTATCTCGGGGGTGGTGCGACTTTTGCATTCTTCGCCAGCAGCGCCTTACAATTGACACATAAAGATGCCTGCGGCAGCACTTCCAGTCTTTCCGGGGCTATCGGCTTGCCGCAATTATCACACATTCCGTAGGTGCCTTTCTCATACTTATCGAGAGCATGCTCAATCCCGCTGATTTCCTGGCGGATACGGTTCTCCAGAGCCAGGCGTTTTTCCAGTTCCAGAGTCTCGGTGGCTTCCTCCTCGCGTTTGCCGAAGGGACTGCCCTCCCGCCGCTCCTCAGAGCTTGAGGCAGACGTATGTACATTCTCCAGTTCCTCGGTCAGGCGTTTATGTTCGCTCTCCAACTGAGCCTGTAATTTTTTATACTTATCAATCATTTCTCCCTCCGTCCGCCTCTTCACCTATATTAAGAAAGGCTTGTTGTCATCCCCTCCGACCTAACTAAGCGTGTATGCTCATATACATTGTAAATAATTAAAGAAAATGGAGAGGGGATGCGGTTTAATATAAAAACGCCCACATATGGCTAATGGCCCGCGCCGATTGCCTCTGCCAGCGGGCAAGGGTTGAACTAAAGGTCTTCTGTTCCATAGCCATTAAAGGACTGGACATACCAACAGTGTAAACCATTTATTCCGTTTGGTCAATGGGGTACAGTGATATTTTTACAGTAAATTAGTACTGCATGGCTGCTTTTAATATAGTCGGGTGCTGCTTTTAGGTTTTAACCCTTACCGGCTAATCGTCGAAAATGAACAGGTCTTCAATAGCAACCTGCAAGATGCGGGCAACGTTATAGGCCAGCCGTAGCGAGGGATTGTACTTGCCCTGCTCCAGAAAGATGATGGTCTCACGCCTGACACCCACCATTTCGGCGAGTTTCTCCTGCGTCAGATTCTGTTTTGCCCGGTATTCCTTAATCCTGGTTTTCATCATCACCCCGGTGGCGCTGTTCCATAATGAGAGGATATTTTCAGTATTACCTGTTTCGTTATTAGCATATCTACGAGGCCTTACCGAACAGTCCCATAAATAAAACCACCAGACTGCCCAGCAGTCCTACGGCTAAAACCAGCGGTGCTACGATAACGGCGACAACGAAAAACACCGGTTCCTCGATGTCTAAAAGAGCGCTCAAGGCGCTATGCATGAAGACACCGATGATGAAAGTTGGTAGAGACATCACACCAAGAAGTAAAAACCGTTTAAGCAGTTTCAATCGCTTTGGAGACATTTCCAGCCCTGCCCGGTCGTAGAACAAGTAAGAAAGCATATAGACCAGACCCGATGAAAGAAATAACGCCCCCAGGACATGCGGGGTATCGAGTCTGTCAGTGACAATTTCACCGAAGGGCATCATTAAAAAAGCGGTAGCAGCGGCAAAGAATATAAATCCATTACGTATTGCTTTACTGGTGTTCTCCTTTACACGCTCGTCGGCCGGCGGTATCCGCCTCTGGGTGAGAAGCGACCATATTTCACGATGCTGCATGATAATTATGCCCAGAAACAGGGCTACGGCCACGTAGTATTGTTCCACGGCAATGAGCAATACCGTTACCACCAGTGTAATTATAAGGACCGTCCAGATTAGCTTCTTAGCCATTGTCATCCCACCTGATGTTATATATTTCTAACGTTATATATATCTAACATACACCCTTTCGGGAGTTTTGTCAATAGTTTTTGGGATTTTTTCAGGGTTTGGGCGGCGTAAACTACGGGTTAAGCAGTTGATGATGCGAGGGCGGTCAGGGTGGGAAAAGATATCATCGCCCGTACTTCAGCTTGGCCAGCAGAAGCAAGCCTGTCAGTACCAGACCGATGATATTCCAGACCATAACGGGAACTAGATCCAGCAGAATACCGTAAACCAGCCAGAGGATAAGCCCTATAAACAATCCGAGATTATAGATAACGCTTATCTCTCGGGCGCTCTTCAGTTTATAGATACGCATGATTTGCGGGATAAGGGCGAAGGTGGTGAACAATCCGGCCAGCAGTCCAAGATATTCAGCAAACGGCAAGTGAGACCTCCCGATAAAAACGATATTGATACAATTGTAACACAATTCCCGGTATATTCCCTACCTGTTCTGTCAGCCTTTAAAAAGTTAGGGGATAACACCTATGTATAATTGGTGACAACCATCTCCGATTTTAGCCCGTACGGTTGTAGTATCTAAACGGGAATTGAGCCCGAACACGTAAAAATAATATTTAATACGTGGCAGCCTGCGTCTGCCATCAGTAAAAAGGATGTCTATGATGAGTAACCAGACGATGAAAACTGCAACGAAAAAAGGAAATACCCCTAATGCTTTCGACGGTACCACGCCCTCCCAAGCTTCTAACGCGGGATATGTTAAAAAAGCACCCGCCCCCGGTGCGCCGGCTGCCAGCCCTATTAAAAATGATTTCGCCAGCCTTAAAGAAGCGGCGTTGATTATCCAGCGTATTCGTTTAGGCGCCCAGAAAGAGATAGAAGAAGTAAGGAAAATGAGGGCCGATGCCCTGAAATACCAGCGGGAAACGGCAACCAAAGCACGGAGCGAAGCGCAGCAACTCGTACTGCGCACCAGGCTGGCAACCCAACGCGAGGTTGAAGAGATGATACGGCAGGCCAGCGAGGAGATACAGAAGGTACTGGCCGATATCCGTATCATAAGAATTACCGCCCAGGAAGAACTGGCCGCCCAGAGGAAATTCACCGATGCCGCCAAACTCAGTACGATGTCCCTGGCCCTTAAGAAAGAAGCGGGTAAATCCACCCCAAAAAGAAAGAAGCAGCTGGCCGCCGCCAAATAGCTGCCTGAATACTCATATATCCGAAACAATCGTTCTTAATGAAGCCGTGAATCTCACGGATTCCTGCCGAGAACTACCTCATCAATAATCCCGATAGTCTCTCCTTTTTATGCCTGTTATCACAACAGGAGTATCCACTGGCTTCAATGAAGCATATTCTATGCTTTCCCTTTTCGTCACCGCGAGTACAGTTATTCAACACTATTTCAGACGATGTAGCATCGTTGGGGCTGTATATGGGGCATTGCCAGATACAACCCAATGTTGACAATTAAGAAAATACCTACTACACTAGATTCATTCCATATATACAAGATATGAAAAAAAGACGTGACTACCCTTCTGGAGGCAGGTATGATGCAAAGGTGCCGCTATCGCTATTTACGAACGAGCCGGTACCTTTTATGTTTAGAAACAGTGAACATGAAATATCAAGGAGGTGGCGCATGGGCTGATGAAAAAAGAGAAAGGGATTTATTGAATCTTGACAGGAGGATATTAAAGCAGCTATGAAAAAGTTGTTGTTTTTAACACTAGCGATAATTTTAGCAAGCACCCTGATTTTCAGCGGTTGCGGTGAACCAGAGGAGACGCCCACGGCCACTCCCACGGCTACGCCTACGGCAACTCCGACAGCATCGCCGACACCTACGGCCGGGCAGCCTGTCTACGGCGGCACCCTGAGAATAATCACATCCTCGGGGCCCAGGGTCCTGGGGGGTTCGGTAGAGCAGGGACCTTTTGATTTGTATCCGCTGCTGGGCGGCGTTGAAAAAATAATGGAATACAACGTAAAGCAGGAACTGGAGCCCTGGCTGGCTGAGTCCGTGACCAACGATGAGAAGACTCAAACGATAACCATTAAAATGAGGCCGGGTATCAAGTGCCACGACGGCTCGCCCTTCGATGCCGAGGCGGTCGCCTGGAACTTTAACAACCAGGTGGAGAACAAGAGGATAGGGAGCCTTGACCAGTTTCAATCAATCGAGGTTGTCGATAAAAATACCGCCGTCATCCACTACACCGGCGGCTACAACAACCAGCTCGTCATGTTCTGGCTCTGGTCGCCCCCGATGTGGTCCAAGGGGGCCTGGGAAGCGGCCGGCGGCGGCGAGGCCAGCATGGAGTGGGCCCGCAGTAATTTCTCCGCTACCGGTCCGTACAAACTGAAGGAATACAAGCGTGATGTCGACATGACACTGGAGAGGTTCGATGATTACTGGGGCGGCAAGCCTTACCTCGATGCCATACAGTACATCTTCATCCCCGACCAGGTTACCGCATCAGCCATGATGCAGGCAGGAGAGGCGGACTGGTGGCTGGGCGCTCCGGTGAACGAACAGATTAACCTGGCAAACAGGGGTCTTAACATGCAGAGCGGCGGGGGTACCCTGTCCCTCATCTTCCCCAATGTAGCGGCTCCGGAATCGAAATGGAACGACAAGAGACTGCTCGAAGCAATGGAATACGCCATGGACAAAGAGGCAATTGCCGCAGCTATCGGACAGGGTCGATATACTGCCCTGAAGATACTGGCTCGCGAAGGCGATTCGGGCTACGACCCGGCCTACGCGGGCCGTCCGTATGACCCGGAGAAAGCCAAGCAACTGCTGGCCGAGGCAGGCTATCCCGACGGTTTCAATGTCAAGCTGCTGGTTTTACAGGGCAACCTGGACCTGCCGCAGGCGATAAAACGTTATCTTGACGACGTGGGCATGATCGTCGATATTGATATTGCCGACGCCGGCCGGTACTATGGAAGTCTTTATATGCAGGGCTGGGATGACCTTTTGCTGGGAGGCATAGGTGCCGGACTCGACTCCCTGGCGATTTTCCAGACGAACCTGGGTGATCAGCCATTGACCAGGATGGCCGCCGCCAGCTATGCCATTCCGCCCGAACTGCTGGCTTTGTCACAGGAATCACGCACCTACATTACCAAGTCAGAACAGGATGCCGTAGCCAAGGAGCTAACGAGGTGGATTGCCGATAATGCCTTTATCATCCCGGTTTATGTGGTTCCGAGTTCATACGTAACACAGACCTGGGTCCACACCAATCATATGGAGGAAGGCGGATTCACCTTCTACTTCGGTAATTACTGGATGGACCCGCATTAGTTACGGCAATCCCTGAAAAATAAATAAGGTAGTTATTAATGAAACGGGTGAACTGCTCCGGGAGGGGTGGTTCACCCGATTCTACTCATAACCGGACAGCGGGTATTCAGGAGGGGTAAGCGCCCCTCTTTTTTTATTGTGGCTGGATAAAAACCCCCTGTATGAAAGGGGAAACAAGGGGGGAATAACACAGGGAAAGCCGTGAATGACACGAAGGCGGTTTGGGTGGGAGGAACAAAATCCCCCTTAATCCCCCTTTACGAAAGGGGGATACCAGTTGGGGGGGACCTACGGGATAAGCTGTGGATGACACGAGGGCGGCCAGGGTGGGAAAAGATAATAACGAGGGGCGGGGGGAGAAACGAATTACTCTTTCCTCCCGAGGAAAGACCCACCATGATATTATGGGACAAAAGAAAGGGGGACAAATGACTCGGGCATTAAACAGCACCTGACTTTGTAGCTGTTGACTCGTTAATGTAAAATAGGAAGTAGTCTATGATGGCCTGACAGGAGGTAAACGATGAAAATATGGCCTGTTTTACTGCTGGTTGTCCTGCTGGTATCGGCAACGGTTATTACATCCTGTGATTTTCTGGGGATCGGCGGGAAATCCAAAGAGCAGAAGGCCTATGAACAACAGATGGAGGCTTACCAGAAACAGCAGGAAGCTTACCAGAAGCAGGTGGATGAATATTACAAGAATCTAGAGAAATCCCTTAACGAATATAACAAGCAATACCAGGAGTGGCAGCAGAGCGAACTGGAACAGGCTGCACAGGCAGTGGAGGGGGGAGAGATAGTAATAATAACCGACAACCAGACGCAGCCCTAGTTTGGTGATAACCGCAAAAGTGACGATAGAACAGAATGTAAAACAGATACTGAACGAACTGCCAGAAGGTGTGCTGCTGGTAGCCGCCGCCAAGACAAGAGAATCCCGGGAAATACTCGAAGCTATCAAAGGCGGCATCAGAATAATCGGGGAAAACTATGCCCAGGAAGCGGAGAGGGCCTACCGCGAAGTCGGCAAGAAAGCCGAATGGCATTTCATCGGGCACCTTCAGAAAAACAAGGTTAAAAAAGCCGTAGAGATGTTCGACATGATAGAGACGGTGGACTCTGCGGAAATAGCCACCGAAATCGATAAAAGGTGCGCCCAGGCCGGCAAGACCATGCCGGTTTTAATCGAAGTCAACAGCGGACGGGAGCCACAGAAATCGGGCGTCTACCCGGAAAACACCGAGACATTAATCAAAGAAATAGCCACGCTGAAGAACATCCGGGTGGCGGGACTGATGACCATGGGACCGCTGACGGGCAAACCGGCAGACACCCGTGCCTGCTTTAGAGAGACGAAAGAAGTATTCGACCGGATAAAACAACTCAACCTTGTGAACGTGGAGATGAAATACCTTTCCATGGGTATGACGGACTCCTACCGCATCGCCCTGGAAGAGGGCGCCAATATTATCCGCATCGGTAGCCTGATATTCGGGGATAGGGAATAACTCCGGGATAAGCCGTGGATGATGCGAGGGCGGCTCGGGTGGGAAAAGATAACAACCGAGGGGTGGAAAAGTATACAGTATTCCTTGACAAATACAATCAGCTTCGCCAGAATTAAACTAGAAAGTTATAAAATATAAATATGACCAAGACAAACCAGGCCAAACGAACCGAGGAACGGAAACATAATATCGAGACCACCCGGCGGATATTACAGGGGTACAGCCGTAAAAGGCCGAGCCTGATACCGATATTACAGAAAGTCCAGGGAAAGCTGGGCTACCTGCCGCGCGAAGCTATGACCGAGATTGCCGGCTACCTCGATATGCCCGCCATAGATGTCTACGGAGTGGTCACGTTCTATAACCAGTTCCGGCTCAACCCACCCGGAAAGCACTCGATAAGGGTATGCCTGGGCACCGCCTGCCACATGAAAGGCGGCTATATCACCTTGGAAGCCTGGGAACGCCGCCTTAAAATAAAGTCGCGCCAGACGACCGAAGACCGCGAATTCGACCTGGACACCGTAGCCTGTGTCGGCTGCTGCACCATGGCCCCGGTAACTGTCGTCGATAACAAGCCGGAAGGACAGGTAGAACCTACCAGAGTCGACGGTATTTTACTTGCCTTCGGACATGATTACACGGTGAAGGATAAAGAAAAAAGTGACGGCGACTGAACCCACGGCGATAGCCGCTGCTTTTGAGGAGATAAAGCAGAAAGCCGAGGAGAACTGGCGGGAACTGTGGCGGGACAAACCGGTAATAATGATCGGCGCCGCCACGTGCGGTCGCGCCGCCGGTGCGTTGGACGTACTCAAGGCTTTCAAAGAAGAAATCAGCAAGCGTAAAATAGACTGCCCGGTAATAGAGGTCGGCTGCATGGGGCACTGCTACGCCGAGCCCCTCGTGATTATCAGCAAGCCGGGATATCCGCCGGTATGCTACGGCTACGTCAATCCGGTCATCGCCGAAAGGCTGGTCAAAGAGTTTATCCTGGGGGAAAATCCCTGCCCGG
>CAYVPT010000070.1:0-9365 GCA_964453865.1 uncultured Dehalococcoidaceae bacterium | reverse complement strand
TGCATACTTTCCTGTATTTTCTTTAATTCCTCAGCTAATATCGCTTGCAATGATAGAGCTGGTAATGCAAACTTGTGGCTGGCGCGCGCCCGCTTCCGCTGTTTCTCCATCTCGGCTTCGAAACCGGCCATATCTACAGAAAGGCCACGCCTAGTTGCAATATCCCGGGTGAGTTCAATGGGGAAACCATACGTATCGTATAACTTGAAAGCTTCTTTTGCAGAAATTCTATCCGATTTTTTAGTGGTAGCTCTATCTATAATCCCGTCTAATAGTGCTAGCCCGGAATCGAGCGTCTCACCAAATCTGACTCCTTCCTGAAAAACCATACTAGATATAAATTCTTTTCTTTGTTCAATCTCAGGATAAACGTGTTTCATCTTGTCAATTGTAATCATAATAATGTCTTCCAGGACCGGCCATGCTGGTCGCTCCTCCCGCCCCAGACCTAACATCCGGCCGAAGAGACCAGCGCGTCGTATAAGTCGGCGTAGCACATACCCACGTCCTTCGTTACTGGGTATTACTCCATCCGCAACTAGAAAGGCAATCCCTCTGCTATGCTCGGCTACTACTCTCATGAGATAATCTACATTTTCATTATCACCATAGTTCTTGCGAGACAACCAAGATATACGATCTAACAATGGCATAAAAATGTCGGTATCATAGATAGAGGTCTTGCCCGCCATTACCGCCGTTAGCCTTTCCAGTCCCATACCGGTATCGATACTCGGCTTCGGCAGCGGCGTGCGGTTACCCGCCTCATCCTGATTATACTGGGGAAAGACCAGGTTCCACAACTCGGTAAAACGCCCGCACTCGCAGTTAGGCCGGCAGTCGGGCTTGCCGCAGCCTTTATCGGCACCAAAATCGTAATGAATTTCGCTGCAGGGACCGCAGGGGCCGGAACTGCCCGCCGGACCCCAGAAGTTGTCTTCCTCGCCGAACCGCACTATCTTCGCTTCAGGGACGCCTATCTCCCGCCAGTATTTAAACGCCTCGTCGTCATCGAGGTAAATAGTAGCCCAGAGTCTCTCGGCCGGTATCTTCAGGCGTTCGGTGATGAACTCCCACCCCCAGGCGATAGCCTCTTTTTTAAAGTAGTCGCCAACGCTGAAGTTACCCAGCATCTCGAAGAATGTCAGGTGAGTGGCATCGCCGACCAGCTCGATATCGGTAGTGCGGAAGCATTTCTGGCAGGACGCCATCCGGAGAGAGGGCGGGACGGCCTCTCCCAGAAAATAGGGCTTGACCTGCACCATACCGGCGTTGGTCAGCAGCAGGGTGGGGTCGCCCTTGGGCACCAGGGAAGAACTGGGGATAACCTTATGCCCCTTCTCCTCGAAGAATTTTAAAAATGCCGTTCTTAACTCATCGCTATTCACGTAAAACTCCAGATAATGACGGTAAAAGGCTTACCGTAATTTTAAGTTCAAGGGGCACTGGCTGTCAATGTGGGACTATTTTTCACCCTCACCTCCGTTTTTCTGGTGAACCTACCCCCCCCCTCCCTTGAGAATCGATGAAGGGAAGGGGAAATTTTTAGAAAGATGGGCTTCGCCCCTCTTAGACGCCCCGTACTGGTACCGGGGAAACCTGCGGGCTAAGCCGCGGATGATACCAGGGCGGCCAGGGTGGGAAAAGATATCAACCGGGGGGCGGGGGGTAAAAGGAGTTGGATTCCAGCCTGCGCTGGAATGACGAAAAAAGGGGGAATGACTCGCCTACACTAAAGCTACGGCGGGCAAGCCGGGTGGGAAAAGATAACATGGGGTGGGGGGCGAGTGAAAATGAGGGAGGGGTGAGTTAGAAACGGATTGCTTCGTCGCTACGCTCCTCGCAATGACATTTAAAAAATCCGGTCAGAGCAGCTTTTTCAGGTATTTCCGGAGTTCCGGCCCTATATCTTTATGCTTTAAAGCCAGGGCCACGTTGGCTTTCAGCCAGCCTATCGGTGTGCCGGTATCGTAGCGGATGCCTTCAAACTCATAGGCATATAATTCCTGCTGCTGAAGCAGCAGGTGAAGGGCATCGGTTACCTGTATCTCGTTACCGGTACCCGGCGGAGTGATTTGCAGGGCATTAAATATCTGCGGCGTCATGATATAACGACCGACAATACCCAGGCGTGAAGGCGCCCAGGATGGGTCCGGTTTTTCCACCAGACTCAGTATCTGATACGTCCTATCTGCAACCTCCCTGGGTTGTACAATACCGTATTTCCGGGTATCCTCATCGCTGACCCGCTCCACCGCTATTACGCCCGACTCATATTTATCATAAACGGCGCACATGCGCTTCAGACAGGGAACTTTACTATCGATAATATCATCCGGGAGTATTACGGCGAAAGGCTCGTTGCCGACGATTTCTTTAACCGTTAATATGGCATGCCCCAGGCCCAGCTGCTCTTTCTGACGGATATAGCAGACATCCACCATATCGGACAGCTTTCTTGTTTGCGTCAGCTTCTCCGTGTCTCCCTTTTGCTCCAAAAAACGCTCCAGTTCCGGAGAACGGTCGAAGTAGTCTTCCATCGTCGATTTACCCTGAGCCGTGACCATAATTATCTGCCTAATGCCGGAGTTTAACGCTTCTTCTACACCGTATTGAATCAGGGGTTTATCTACCAGGGGCATCATTTCCTTGGGCTGCGAACGGGTCATGGGCAGGAACCTGGTCCCCCGCCCGGCCGCGATAATAACCGCTTTACGTACTTTCATACCGTCCCCCCTGTTATCTGCTCTTTAACGAAGGCCGCCGCGCCGTAGACCCCGGCTTCATTACCGAGTTGCGCCCTCACAATTCGCACCGCCCTCGCATTTATCGAGAATGTCCTTTCATCAACCATCCGCCGGCCCGGCCCGATAAAGATATCACCGAGTTCGGCCATGCCGCCGCCCAGAACAATCATTTCCGGGTTGAAGATATTCACCGCGTTGACCATACCGATACCGAGATAGTAAGCCGCCTGCTCCAGTACAGCCACCGCCAGGGAATCGCCATTGCAGGCGGCCTCGCCGACATGTTCCGCCGTGATTTTCTCTATTTCGCCATTGACCATATCTAACAGAGTCGATTTTTCTCCTTTTTTCAAACGCCTGACAGCATCTCTGGCCACCGCCCGGCCGGAAGCCAGCATTTCCAAGCAGCCGGTGTTACCGCACCCGCATTCCGGCCCTCCGGCATCGATAGTCGTATGGCCGAGTTCCCCGGCACCCCCGCTGGCGCCAAGATACACCTTGCCATCGGCGATAATGCCGCCGCCGATACCCGTTCCCAGGGTGAATAATACCAGATTTTTAACTCCCCTGCCCGCGCCGAAACGATGTTCCCCTAACGCCGCGGCGCTGGCATCATTAATGATAAAGGTGTTGACCCCTGACTTTTTTTTGACAATTTCCGCCAGCGGTACGTTCACCCAGCCGGGCACATTCGGGGAAGGAGTGACGACAACGCCCCGGCCGGTATCGATACCGCCGGCACAGGCAATGCCGATGCCGTCAAGTTGAGAAGGTTCAAGACTATTGTTATTCATGATATCACCGATAGCCCGGCAGAGTCGCTCTACTACGGCCGAAGCACCCTCGCCGGCGAGAGTCGGGCAGACCTCCCTGGCCTGCATACTGCCGTCGGAAGCAAAAACAGCAGTCATTATTTTGGTGCCGCCGATGTCTACAGCCAGGACGGGAGCCCCGTTTTGTTTACTCATAATAATATTCTAGCCTGTTTTTACGTTTTATCAAGCCGAAACAGTACCCCGCTGTCCCAGCTCGGCAATCAATATATTCAGGGCTATTTCTCCGTCCGTTTTCCCCGTCTTGATGGATATATCCGTTTCCAGAAGCCGGTGATAAAGCTCACGCAATCGTCCCGGTGAATACCTGTCCGCCTGTTCCCATGCCTTACGCAGTAACCAATCAGAGGTCAGCCCCAGCTTGCTCTGAATATCGCCCCTTGTTTTGCCCTGCGCCCGCATTTCCTTCATTTGTAAGATAATCCTGGCCTGCCGCGACAGCATAACCAGGAGCTGCGCCGGCGCCAGTCCCTGCGTGTATAAGTGCTGCAACATCGACTGGGCGGTACCGGTCCTGAACTCGAGAACGGCATCCACCAGAGCAAAAACACTTTCATCCCTGGCGCTGCTGACGACGGCTTTAATATCCGCTTCTTCGATAGGCCGGCCCCCGGTAAACAGCACCAGCTTATCGACCTCATTAGCCATTGCCCAGAGGTCGTTTCCCACGAACCTTACCAGAAGGTTTAGAGCCTGTGGTGATATTCTGCCACCGGTTTCCTTAATACGCTTCCCGACCCACTGCTCCAGTTGAGAACGGTTCAATAACTTGAAATTCCTCACTCTGGTTAAGTTCGCAAGCTCACGTAATAGCGGATTACCGGGCTTTATTCCGCCGCCGATAAGCACCAGTTCTGTGAACGGCGGAAGCTTTTTCACCGCTTCGGCTATCGTCCGGTATTCATCTGAAGGTTCGGTACGGCGGGACGCTTTTTTCCGACCGGTCCTGCCCCTGGGTTCGAAACGTTCCAGCAATCCCTCGACGATAACAAGTCGTTTTTCCGCCAGAAACGGCATGGCTTCGCAGGCACCACGCAGCCGTTCCGGTGTTACCAATTTACCGTCGAGGATAGTGGTATTGGTCATCAGGGCGGTGGCATCACCGATGGACTTTTTTATTTCGTCAAGCGCCTGACGAAGTGAATAATCATCTTCGCCGATAAAAACATGCAGCAATTCCGGTCTCCTCTCATACGGGTCGGTTTATTTTACCATACCTTCATCAGATATTTAATGTTGACAAAACACCGCCGTTAGGGAATAATCGCAGAGAGTAATAATATATTGTTCAACCTTAATATTAAAATCAAGAGGTGATACGCGATGGCGGAAAATATAAATGAAGAACATACTACTGAGGAATTAAAGAAACTGGCCAGCATCGCCACGGATATGCAGCTGGCCAATAAGATGAGAGTCCAGGCCATTAATCAACTCGGCGATATGGCCTCTCACGAATCGCTGCTCGTTCTTTTGAACCTGGCCGCCAACGATAGACTGAATATAGACGAAAGAGACCTGGCCCTCAAGAAAGCCCGGGAAATAGTCAAGAAGGGCCGCTAGCCGTCCCTTTACAACTCCGGTAGGGTATAGATGAGTATCAATATCGGGATTATCGGCTTACCTCAAAGCGGGAAAACGACCGTTTTCAATGCCCTCACCGGAGGCAAAGCCGAGACGTCAACCCACGGTACCGACGGACTCTCTCCGCATGTCGGCGTTGCCAGGGTACCGGAACCGCGTCTCAAGGTACTGGATGAGATACTCCATCCCGGGAAAATCGTGGCGGTTGAAGCCAGGTATACGGACGTCGGGGCTTCGGTTAAGGCGCTGGCCCAGGACAAGGGAATCGGCGGCCAGCTGCTCAACCAGCTCAGTACGGTCGATACGCTTATCTGCGTCATCCGCGCCTTTACCGACGAAAGCATACCCCACCCGCAGGGAAGCCTGGATATTAAAAGAGATATCGCTACGCTGGACATGGAGCTCGTCTTCTCCGACCTGGCTATCATCGAGAGAAGGCTGGAAAAACTGGAGGCCTCGATGAAAGGGGCCAGGCCGGGCGAGCGGCAGGTTTTCATCCAGGAAAAAGAGATATTATCCAGGTTCAAAACCGAACTGGAAAACGATAAAGCCATCCGCGAGCTGGCTATAGAGTCCGCCGAAGCCAGGTTTGTCGCCAACTACCAGTTTCTCACCGCCAAACCGCTGCTCATCGCCATTAACATCGGCGAGGAACAACTTGAAAAGGCGGCTTCGCTGGAAGCCGAGATGAACTCGGCATATTCCGCCACGAGATGCCGGGCCATCGCCCTCTGCGGTAAGCTGGAAATGGAACTAACGCAACTAGAAGACAACGCGGCTCAGGAATTCCGTGATGAATACGGCATCAAGGAGTCCGGACTGGAGCGCACCATCAAGGCGTCCTACGAACTCTCCAACCTTATTACGTTCTTTACCGTAGCCTCGAATGAGGTCAGGGCCTGGTCCATCAAGAAAGACACCACAGCATTGAAAGCTGCCGGTAAAATCCATACCGATATGGAAAAGGGCTTTATCCGCGCCGAAGGTATCAGCTTTGACGACCTGGTCAAGTGCGGGACCATCGCCGAAGCCAGGAAGAAGGGGCTGCTCAGGCTGGAAGGAAAAGACTATATCGTTCAGGACGGCGATGTTATTACATTCCTTTTTAACGTGTAGCTCCGGTATCGTCGGCCTTCCGGACGAATAACTTCAGGCCATCCTCTTTTATCACAACCACCTTTTCGCCGGTCTCAATATCGCCTTCGTCGGACATGGCTCCCCAGAGCTCGCTCCTGATTCTCACCATTCCTTCCGGGGCCAGCCGGCTGGCCACCTTACCCACTGTACCGACCATAGAAGGTAATCCCACCACTGCCTGTTTTTTCAGCGTGTTTGTCGTAAAGATAAAAAGCCAGACCCCGAAGGCGGCCCAGGCCACCATCACACCGATACACACGGCAAATGGTAAATTAATATCAAACTCGGGAAGCAGCCAGCGCCATATTACCCAGATGGCTGCTTCCTCCAGCGATGTACTGAATATCGCCAGTATCAGCCGCGAAGTCGTATACTTTCTATTCATGCCAGTCTGTATTTATTATATAACAGGATAGTCATCTTCTATTAATTATAACAATTAACATTTCATACATAATGATAAATTTTTCAATAATGTACAAAAATCACCTATCAGGACACTTGACAATTATCACGATACAATGGTATTATTTTAACTGTAATAATGCCCCTAGTGTTTTTTATCTTAGCTTTCCAAACGTAGATGTCCATAATTTTGTGGCGCATGCGCGCATGTCTTTGTTCTGAATAAACTTGTGTTATTAAAAAGCTAGAACTGTTGTGTATTTCTAAGGAGTTGAGATGGCTGTAACATCACCGAAGCCCGCACCAAAGTCCAAGACCCCGGCCCCCCCGACCTCACGTAAATCTTATGCTAAACTCCCCAATGTACTCGATGTACCCAACCTGATTAAAGTCCAGCTCGATTCCTTTCAGAGATTTCAGGAAGACGGGCTACAGCAGCTGCTGGAAGAGATATCCCCTATTAAAGACCTGACCGGCAACCGCCTCGAACTCAGCTTCGCTGCTTATGAATTCCGCGAGCCGCGTCCCGGTCATTCCGAGCAGGAATGCCACGAACGAGACCAGACGTATTCGGCGCCATTATACGTTAAAGTACGCCTGCTGGTGAAAGAGACCGGAGAAATCAAGGAACAGGACCTGTTCTTCGGTGATATCCCTCTCATGACCGCCAAGGGCACGTTTATTACCAGCGGCGCCGAACGCGTGGTGGTCAGCCAGCTCCTGCGTTCGCCGGGCGTCTACTTTACAGGCGAGGAAGACCCGGTCTCGGGACGCAACCTGTGCCAGGCAAAATTAATCCCCACCCGCGGCGCCTGGCTGGAATTCGAGACGAGTAACCGGAATGTCATCTCTACCAAAATCGACGGTAAACGGAAGATTCCCATAACCACGCTACTCCGCGCTATCGGCTACAGCAGCGACGAAGAGCTTCTTAAGTTGTTCAAAAAAGAGGACAGCGTCTCTAATTATAACTTTATGACGACCACCATGGAGCGTGACCCGCTAATTAAGGATGAAAAAGACGCTGTCATGGACATCTATAAGAAACTGCATCCCGGCGAGCTTCCTTCCATGGATAACGCCAGGAAACTGATAAAGAGTCTATTCTTTGATGCAGCGCGTTATGACCTGGGGACCGTCGGTCGTTATAAGTTAAACAAACGACTCGACCTGGACATCAGCCTGAAGGAGCGGACCCTGACCCGTGAAGACATCGTCGAAATAGTCCGGCATATTATCCTGATAAACAACCGCCAGGACCACGGCGATGATATCGACCACCTCGGTAACCGGCGGGTGCGTACTGTGGGCGAGCTTGTCCAGACCCAGTTCCGCATCGGTTTCCTGCGCCTGGAGCAGGTGGTCAGAGAACGCATGAGCATCATCGGCACCGAGGCGGTTACTCCCAGCGCCCTGGTGAATATCCGGCCCATCGTCGCCGCTGTCAGGGAATTTTTCGGCGGCTCACAGCTATCGCAATTCATGGACCAGACCAATCCTCTGGCGGAACTGACCCATAAACGCCGTTTATCCGCCATGGGACCCGGCGGACTATCACGCGACCGTGCCGGATTCGAGGTGCGGGATGTCCATTTCTCCCACTACGGGCGTATTTGCCCGATAGAAACACCGGAGGGGCCGAATATCGGTCTTATCGGCTCCCTGGCCACCTACAGTGTTATCAACGAGTACGGGTTCATCGAAACACCCTACCGCAAAGTTGTCAAAGAAATGAGCATCAAGAACAAGCAACTTGCCGGCAGGACAGTAGCAGAAGAAGTTGTCGATGAAAAAGGCAAGGTAATCATCGAAGCCAACACAAAGATAACTCCGGAGCATGCGGAGAAGCTGGCGAAACTGAAATCGCAGAAATTAAAAGTAGTCCCGTTCGTTTCCGATGAAATAGTATACATGCCGGCCGACGAGGAAAATAAATATACCATCGCCCAGGCCAACGCTCCGCTGGATAAAAACAACCAGTTTGAGGAAAAAAGGATTGAAGCCAGGCTGGCTGACGGCTATATTCTGGAATCTCCCGATAAGATAGATTATATTGACGTGTCACCCAAACACGTGGAGAGTGTTGATACCGCCCAGACGCCAATCCTCTAGCATAACGACGCCAACCGGGCCCTGATGGGGTCCAATATGCAGCGCCAGGCTGTACCGTTGCTACGCCCCGAAGCACCCCTGGTAGCTACCGGTATGGAAATGGAAGCCGCCAAACACAGTCGGCAGGTGATATTTGCCGAGAATGCCGGCGTGGTGACGGAGATTGCCGGCAGCATCGATGAAAAACTGAATACCAAATACCGCATCGTCGTTACCCGCGATAGCGGTGAAAAAGATACTTACGACCTGATGAAGTTCGTCCGCACCAACCAGGGAACCTGCATCAACCAGCGTCCACTGGTAAATAAAGGCGACCGTGTTGAACCCGGTCAGGTCCTGGCCGACAGCTCCGCCACGGAAAACGGCGAACTGGCGCTGGGGCAGAATGTCACGGTCGCTTTCATGAGCTGGGAAGGCTATAACTTCGAGGACGCTATTATCCTCAGTAGCCGTATGGTCGAGGAGGACATGTTCACCTCTATACACATCAACAAGCATGAAGTGGAAGCCCGCGATACCAAGCTGGGGCCGGAAGAAATCACGCGTG
>CAYVPT010000069.1:0-9441 GCA_964453865.1 uncultured Dehalococcoidaceae bacterium | reverse complement strand
GAAAAAGAACGTTTGAAGGTAAGTACATTAATCCATGTAGCTTATAAGAATATATATACCAGTGCACTAGAGAATAGGTATTATAACTTTCTTAAATTTGCAAATGAGATGAAAGAATCTTGGGGAAAAGTAATAAAATGGGAAGAATATTCTGGGACAAAAGAGAAGTATGAGTTCTTTATGCCAAATGTATCGTCAAAAGAAGAGCTCAAGGACAGGCTGGAGAAGCTACTAGAGTGGGTGGAGAAAAACGTTGAATAGCTAAAATAAAGCCACAAATCATTCTTAAACGACAGCAGTGTATCTCATTGTTGTATTTAGAAATTAATAGTAACGCCAACCCCCCACTCTACACCCTCGCCTCAACAATAAGGTCTTCCCCCAACCTGTATACCTTGCTAAAAGACAGCTTTAAAGTCTGGCTGACATCAGCTATATTCAGCTCCCCCACAGCCTCAATGCCCTTCCCCATTATCTTCGGCGCCGTGATGATAATCTGGTCCCTCAATTATTTCAATGTTCTGGAGAATATCGGCAGGGCTATCGCTCCCGTCTTTGCCCCGGCCGGATTCGGGCAGTGGCAGCCGGCGGTAGCCCTGATATTCGGAGTTCTCGCCAAAGAGACTGTCGTCGGCGCCTTCGGTACTCTCTTCGCCGGCGCCGAGGAGGTGGGGGGATTCGGGCATATCCTCGGCAGCCAGCTTGGCTGGACACCGCTGGTGGCTTTCGCCTTCATGGTTATGATTCTCCTGTATATTCCCTGCGTGGCTACTCTCAGTATTATCAAAAAGGAGACAGGTTCCTGGAAGTGGACGCTTTTCACGCTGGGTTATACACTGGCGCTGGGCTGGATAGTAGCCACGCTGATTTATCAGATTGGAAGCCTTTTCATGTAAGAAGGTGATACCATGCTTTCAGAGATTTTAAAAGCATTCGAAGAATCCAAGGGTCCCATGGACCTTAAAGAATTAAGCCGTCAACTGGGCACCGAACCCAGCGCCCTCGGGGGTATGTTGGGGCTGCTGGTACGCCAGGGCAAGCTACGTGAAATCAAGCCGGGTTCCGAAGTATGTCGTCACTGCAGCAGCCGCTCAAGCTGCGGTCATCTGCAATCGGGTAAACTGATGGGGACGGTCTACGAACTGTCCAATTGACATACCCCGTTTTTCACGGCTATTATTTTAAAGGAATTTTCAGGTCGAGGTATCTGGTAAATGTCTGAACTGGATGAAAGAATCAATACTCTGGCGCAATTGATGTTCGACGCGAAATATCCGGTCGTTTTCACCGGCGCCGGTATCAGCACGGAATCAGGCCTGCACGATTTCCGCGGACCCGACGGCGTCTGGACGCGCCGTGATAAAGGCCTGCCGACGCCGCGCCAGGACTTTTCCGGTGCCGAACCCAATACTGGACATATAGCTATCTACCAGCTTCAGGACCTCGGCAAGCTGGCTTTCCTTATCTCTCAGAACGTGGATAACCTTCATTTAAAGTCCGGCATCAAGCCGGAGATACTGGCGGAACTTCACGGGAATCTCACCAGGGTGCGCTGTATCGAGTGCGATTTCAAGATGGACAGGTTAGAGGGGGAGAAGAAATGCCCCCTGTGCGGCGGTACGCTGAAATCCACGGTGGTCAATTTCGGGGACTCGCTGCCTCCTGAAGACCTCGCTGAATCCTATAAGCATTCGCAAAAGTGCGACCTTTTTATCGTGGTGGGTTCCAGCCTGGTGGTCTATCCGGCGGCGGACATGCCCGCGGTGGCTCTGGAAGCCGGAGCCAGGCTGGTCATCATTAATCAGGGTGAAACGCCGTTCGATGCCCAGGCCCACCTGTGTTTCTCCGAGGCCATCGGCCAGGTGCTGCCCCCGGCGATAGAACAGCTAAAAAAGCTGATGAAGACGTCCCCTTAGTCTTCATGCCACTCGAATACCGTACTCGACCATACCTGTGTTAGCGATGATTCCAGCACCGCCTGGCGTGGTTCTCTTATATCCAGCAGCGGCGGCAGGGCAGGCGTTTCCAGATTACCCAGTACCGGGCATTGCTTTTGCAGCAGCAGGATGGTCGTCCGGGCACCGCCATATGCTATGTAGTCCAGAGACTTTACATAAGGTTCGATTTGTTCCCGGGCACGCTGGCATACCCGCGTCAGGAAATACTCTATCTGCTTATCGCGGTGTCGTTCGAAGCGGTGGGCCGATGAACCTCCCTGGCGGTGCCGCCCATGGACAAGGCCCGTGCCCACCTTGCTGCTGACCCGTTTTTCACCACGGTAAACGCCGATGCCGTATGAGCCCAGGCGTACCAGTACCAGAGCGATGAGATGGTCTTTGCTGAGTGAAGCACTAAGGGGTGTTGTATCTATGTTGTGGCACACTATTTTTTCGGGGAGGGGAAAGGGAGGTAATACCACATATTTCCCTCCCACGCACCAGAAAATGACGGACCCGGTCTTCGAAGTTAATGCGGTTTTTGTGATTTCAACGCTGATATCATCAGGCATGGAGAGTTCTTTTAACAGGTCTTGTACATCAAACGGTGGCAGGCGGGGTGGTAAATAGAGAGTCAGGGCGTTGTCACCAGGGGCAGCCGCCAGACCGTTGAGGAATTCCAGCATTTTAGGCCGGCTGAGAGTCCGCTTCCTGTGTTTGAATGTCAATACTCCGGCTCCTGCTATAATCTGACCACGGTGGCACCGTCGCCGCCTTCGTCGCGTTCCCCGGCCCGGAATGATTTCACCAGCGGGTGTCCCTCCAGGAATTCTCTGACAATACTGCGTACCGTACCCGTACCGATACCGTGGATGATACGGACCTCTATTAAGCTGGACTGGGCGGCGTCATTGAGGTAGGTATCCAACGCCGGTTCCACCTCGTCGGCACGCCGGCCGCGCAGGTCGAACTCCAGCGGTGCCGTCCTGATAATGGGTTGAATACCCGGTTGAGATACTTCAGTATCCCGTGTCATTGTCTTTACCACGTTATCCAGTCCGAGTCTCATCTTTGTTCTACCCGCCTGTATTTCGATTTCTCTTGTATCCTCCGACATAGAGAGAACCGTGGCGGTAAGCCCGGCTTCTTTAACCCGTACCGTATCCCCGACTTTTATAATCTCGGTGTCGGTTTCGATTGTTTCTCCCGTTACCGGCTGCCAGGTCTCGGTGTCCAGCTTTTCACGTACTTCGGAGAGCGTCCGTCTGGCTTTATCAACAGCAGCACTGGTCTTTTCTTTTCTCAAATCAGCGACCGCCTGGCGGATTTCACGGTGCAGTTCCGCCGTCTCCCGCACGATGGTATCCCGGGCATCCCTTACCGCCCTCCGCTCCTCGTTTTTCAGGCGCTGCAACTCGCCGTTCAGTTCATTGTTATGTCGGGCAAACTCATCTCGCTCGGTCTCCAGTTCTCGCTTGAGTGAGGCTACTTTCTGGTTTTCAACCATCAGGTTCGCCAGCAGGCCCTCAAGTTCCTGGCTGCCCCCAGACAGCATGCCTCTGGCGTCGTTGATTATTTCCTCCGGTATGCCCAGGCGGGCCGCGGTGGCTATGGCGTTGCTGCCTCCCGGTATCCCCACCGCCAGGCGGTAGGTGGGTGTCAGCGTCACCGGGTCGAACTCCAGCGAAGCATTATCCATGCCTTCTGTGGTGTGGGCGAAGGCTTTGAGGTCGCTGTAATGGGTGGTCGCCACCGCCAGCGTCCCTCGTACCAGGAAGTAACGCAATATCGCCCGAGCCAGCGCCGAGCCCTCGGCGGGGTCGGTACTCGTTCCCAGTTCATCGAGGAGTACCAGGCTTTTTCCGGTAGCTCCCTTAATGACGCGAATGACATTACCTATATGCCAGCTGAAGCTGGACAACGTTTGCTCGATGCTTTGCTCGTCGCCGATGTCGGCGAAAATACCGTCGAATAATGGTATCCGGCTTTCTTCGGAGGCCGGAATCGGCATACCCGCCAGGGCCATCAGGCTGAGCAGGCCGAGGGTCTTTAATGTTACCGTTTTTCCTCCGGTATTGGGACCGGTTATTACCAGCAGGGAAAAATCGCTGCCGATTTCCAGCGAAAAAGGCACGGCCTTGTCACCGAGCAGCGGGTGCCGGGCATCGATAAGTTTAAAGGAAGCATTCCTGACGCGTGTGTCCGTCTTCTTGCCTGTAACAGGTTCAATTATATCCGGTTCGACGGCTTTTAATCTCCCGGCGTACCTGGCTTTAGCCAGTATCAGGTCGAGCTCGGCAGCCAGGGTGATATTCTGGTCAATATCTTCATGGCTTGCCCCAACCTCGGCGCTGAGCAACCGCAGAATCCTCTCTATTTCGCGCCTTTCCTCGACGACCAGTTCCCGCATGGCGTTGCCCAGCCCCACCGTGATGGTGGGCTCCATGAATACCGTCGCGCCGGTGTTGGATATATCGTGGACGATGCCTTTAATCTCATGGCGGCACTCGGTTTTGACGAGGACGACGTAGCGCCCTTCCCGCTCGGTGATTACGTCTTCCTGAAGGATACGCTGTCCCCGCGGCGATTTTACGATGGTCTCCAGCCGTTCGTGTATTTGACTCCGGGTCTCTCGCAGCTGCTGTCGGATATTAGCCAGGTCCGGCGATGCCGTGTCGAGGACTTCCCCGGCCGGGTCCAGACAACTGCCAATGTCCTTTTCGATTTGCCTCAGTTCTACTATTTCCCCGGCGACATCCCAGAGTAGCGGAAAGTCCTTGTCCAGTTCCTTCAGAGAGCCACGTAATTCGTGCAGGGCAGCCAGGGCCTGCTGGATTTCCAGCAGGCTTAAGTTATCGAGGATTCCTTCCATCGACGCCAGATTCGCTTTTTCGCGGATATCCGTAACGCTGCCGATCGAAAAACCTCGTTCCAGAATCAGTAATTGCCTTGCCTCGGCTGTTTGCCTTAACAGGTGAGTAATACAATCCCAGTCCTGACCGGGTCGTAAAGCAGCAGCCAGTTCACGGCTGGCTGAAAACGAGGTATACCCGGCCAGTATCTCCCTTATTTTATTGAACTCGAGCATTTCCAGGCTTTTATCGTCCATAAACCTATTCCTCAAGCAAACGCCTGTTTATTATATCATGATAGCAATATCATACCGCTACTAAAAAAGGAGGGAGTTTTTTATCTCCCTCCCTGTATTCACGAATATCTCCAGACAATAATTAGTTCACAGTCAAGTCTATTCTTAGCGTCCACTCACCCTTTTCCCCGCCTGCCCAGGGGCGACTGTAGGTGAACTTGAGTGTGGTCGTCCCCGTCGCCTTTGAGTCGAACACCCAGACATCTTTGCCCGGCGCGCCGACCAATGGCTCACCGCCTTCCTGCGGCTCAACGTACTGATGCGATACCTGCTCAATAATCAGTTCTCCCTTTAATAACATGGCAATCCCGACTTCTTCGTCCCACCGGAAACCGGTGGTCGGATTAGAACCCAGGCTGACAATCAGAGACCCCGGGTGGGTAATTTCGATATCCCTGACAATGTTCTTCTGCACCATGAATTCATCGGTGGATATCTCTATCTTATTAATCTTATCTCCTTCTGTTACTGCGGGAACATCAGATAGCGCCGGCTTTGTAGTAGGTTCTTCTTGAGTACAGCCGGTGACGAATAATGATAGCATAAGGATAAAAACCAGCCCTGAAAGAACTGCCTTTTTCATATTTTGCTACCTCCTTATTGTAGTTCTTTCGTCTCTACCATATAGTATAACGTACTTTCTTGTTTCAGGTTAGGCCGGAAATACACAGTATTAACATATTATGATATAATTATCTCATATAGATGCGAATCAATCTTGTTAATACGCGTTAAATTCAAGTGACACAAGATGCTCAATCCCAGCCGGTCGGACTGCGTTCGTTACCCAAGAAACAGGTCATCATTACCTTTAGTGGTGTCATGCTGGCTATGTTTCTGGGCGCTCTGGACCAGACCATTGTCGGCACCGCCATGCCGCGTATTATCAGCGACCTCGGCGGGTTCACGCAGTACACCTGAGTTACTACTGCCTATATTATCACCTCGGCGGTTACCGTCCCCATAACCGGCAAGCTGACCGATATCTACGGACGCAAGTGTTTTTACATCGGCGGATTGTCCATCTTCGTTCTGGGTTCCGTCCTCTGCGGCCTCAGCCAGACGATGAACCAGATAATTATCTTCCGGGTCATTCAGGGAATCGGCGCGGGCGTCATGATGGCGAATGCCTTCACGGTTATCGGTGACCTTTTTCCGCTCTATCGGGGGCTCCGTAGGGCTGGCGGTGTTCGGTTCGGTGATGAATAACCGTTTCGCTTCGGAACTAGGCTCCAGGCTCCCCTCGGTAATTAAAGAAGCAATGCCGCCTGAGCAGCTGGATACGCTGATGCATAATCCTGAAATTTTAATGAGCCAGGAGGCACAGAACCAGTTGCAGACTATTATCAGTCAGTTTGGAGACCAGAGCGCGGTACTGTTGCAGCAGGTGATGCAGGCGCTGCGCGAATCTCTGAGTTTTTCTATCGCCCATGTATTTTTCTACTCGTTTGTGGCTATAGCATTCGCTTTTATAGTAAATTTATTTATCAAGGAAATACCACTCCGCAAGCAGCATGGCACGGGTACGCTATCCCCGGCGAATAAAACGGAATAGACTTTTCGCTCTTTCTATTCTGACCTTAGAGCTTCGATGGGATTAAGCCTCGAGGCGTTCCAGGCGGGATAAAACCCGAAGAATAATCCGATGGCGATAGCCACACCAACGGCCAGAAATACTATATTGACGCTTACCACGGTTGTCATCAATCCCATGGTATCGATGAGTATCGAAAGACCCCAACCGATAATGACCCCGATTATACCGCCCGTAAAGGTCAGGAGAGCCGCCTCGAATAAAAACTGACTCCATATATCGGTGTCCTTGGCTCCGAGCGCCTTCCGGATACCTATCTCCCGGGTCCTTTCCAGCACCGATACCAGCATGATATTCATTACCCCGATTCCCCCCACCAGAAGCGAAATAGCCGCCACCGCGCCGAGAAGAAGGGTTAATGTGCCGGTGGTTTCCTCCAGCATGCTGGCTATCTCCTCGGTCGACATAATATTGAAATCATCGTCGGCAAAGGCACTGAGCTGATGTCGGCCACGCAGCAGGCTGGTAACATCATCGATAACATTCTGCGTATATTCTTCATCACTTACCGTCAGGGATACGGTGGAGACAATACGCCCTCCCTGCGGAGTCCGCGGCTGGGCAACCGCCTGCTGCATAACAGTCAGCGGTATGTACACAACGTCATCCGGTGAGCCGAACGAGAATCCCTTGGCCTCCAAAACACCGATGACGCGGACAATAATCTTGCCCATCCGCATCTGCTGTCCGATAGGGTCGGCAGTACCAAAAAGGTCTTCGGCAACGTTTGCGCCGATGACGGCTACCTTGGTATTGCGCTGGTATTCTTCCTCGGTGAAAAACTTGCCCTGGCTTATTTCCAGATTATTTACCGCCATGTATTCCGGGGTGGTGCCGTTAATCTGAGAATTAACATTTTTCTCACCGACAACCAGTTGTAAACTGCTGGTGTACGAAGGAGCTACGGCAGCTATATTCGAGACCTGCTCCGCGATTGCCTCGGAGTCTTCCATGGTCAGCGTCTGCGACATGCCACCCCTGACACCACCGAAAGTGAATGCACCGGGACGAATGGTTATAAGGTTGGCTCCCATGCTCTGTATACTATCGAGTATTTGTTGCGTGGAGCCCTGCCCGATTGACATCAGAACGATTACCGAGGCAACTCCGATAACCACTCCCAGGATGGTTAAAAAGCTCCGCAGCTTGTGAGTAACCAATCCGAGCCATACCGTGGAAAAGAAACCGAACCATCTTTTCATTTGGTTTCCTCCCCGGTAATCTCGCCGTCCTTGAGGTGAATAATTCGCTGACAGTGGCTGGCGATGTTGGCATCGTGTGTTACCATGATAAGCGTGATGCCGTGTTCGGTATTCAGGGAGGTGAGGATAGAGATTACCTCCTCGCCGGATTTACTGTCGAGCTGACCAGTCGGTTCATCCGCCAGGAACAACGATGGATTTTTAGCAATGGCGCGGGCAATAGCTACCCTCTGTTGCTCACCTCCGGAGAGTTCGATAGGGCGGTGACTGACCCGTTCGGCAAGTCCTACTTTGTCCAGCGCCTCCAGGGCACGCTTGCGGTCAACGCCACCGGAGTAAGTCATGCCTAGTTCAACATTAGCCAGTGCCGTGAGTCGGGACAGGAGATTAAATGTCTGAAAGATAAAACCTATTTTCTCCCCCCTGAGTTGGGCCAGTTCACGGCCACTGAGGCGGCTGACCTCTCTATCCTCCAGACGGTAGCTGCCGGAAGTCGGTACGTCCAGACAGCCGAGAAGATTGAGCATGGTCGTCTTCCCGGAACCGGATGGCCCCATAATCGCTACCAGCTCGCCCTGTTTGATCTGGAGACTTACCTCCTTCAGAACAGTCAGTTCTCTTTTACCCATCGGGTACGTTTTAACAATATTTTCAAGTTTGATCATCGTCGCGGATTCCTTTTCACCTATCGGGGACCGAATAATCCCATTCCGCCCTGTGGCTGGTTTGAAGATGAGGCCGAGGAGTTTACTATTATCATAATTTGTTCGCCTTCCTCCAGGCCGTCAGTAATTTCAGTATACTGCCAGTCGCTGATACCTGTCGTTACGGCGCGTTTTTCCGTTTCCCCTGATGCTGATATCACCTGTACGTAGCTCTGTAAGCCCTGGGTAGTTACCGCTTCGTTGGGTACCAGCAGCACGTTGGTCCGGTTAGCCACGATAATACTCACCGTAACCGTAAGTCCCTCGCGTAATTGAAAGTCTTCAACAGATGCTCCCGGTACCTGGCTTTTTTGCTGGACCCCGGACATCATGGGGAATTCCATGCCCTCCGGGAAGGTAAAACCTTCCGGCGGCGCAAAGCCTTCCGGCGGTTCGAATCCCTCCGTCGGACTAAAACCTTCCGGTGGACCCATTTTGGCAAATTCCTCAGCTTGTTCCTGCGTCATCATGCCGGAATCGACCGCCTCCTGCAGCATCGGCGGCAGCTCTACAGTAGTACCATTATCACTGGTAACCGCAGCCTGCGTCCGATTGGCGGTACTTTCCACCTCAACTTTTACGGAATAATTCACCACACCCGACTGTATAGAGGCAGTCGGAGCCACGCGCGTTACCTTGGCCGGAAGACTGATACCCGGCATGGCATCAACGCTTACCGTAGCCTCACCTTCGAGATTTACCTGGGTGATATCCATTTCGCTGACGAGTATATCAGCCTCGAATCTATCGGGGTCGGCAATCTGTACGGCGATGGTGCCTTTTAATACTTCGTCGCCGCCACTCACGTTCACCTGGGTAATAAAGCCATCGAAGGGTGCCTTGATTTCAGGACTCA
>CAYVPT010000068.1:0-9453 GCA_964453865.1 uncultured Dehalococcoidaceae bacterium | reverse complement strand
TGGTGGCAAAAATAAACTTTACATGAGGAGGGGGTTCTTCCAGTGTTTTAAGCACTCTATAGACTGTTGGTTTGGTAAGATTGGTGGCGGCAGTAATATCGGTCAGGGTGTTTATGCCATCGCTCAAACATACAAGTAGATTTATAGCACGGTGCACGGAACGGATTAAGGGCTGATTTTTCACTGATTTTAAAGCTATGTTTCGTCTGGTAAAATTATTATTTCTAATCGGCACATTTCATTATAGCATTATTGGAATTTGTGTCAAATTTCCGCCTGGCATTTTAGTGTTTTAGTATAACCATAGGAGTTAGAGATAACTCGTCCAAGAGTTGATTTTAAGGTGTTAGTATTTCTTTGCTGAATCGTCTAGCTTCATAGCGCGGCTGGCTACTTGTGGAGGCTATTGAGGTGTGCCGGTATTAGTATATTCAATTTCCAAGGGTACCGGAACATATCAGGTTGAACAATGGGCTTGAATTTTACATCTGAGGCAGTCAGATAATGTGACATGCCCCCAATAGTATACGTACTTAAAAAAAGGAACGTTAATACGTGTAATAGCAGTTAAACGCCAATTTAGAAGTGGAGCTTAAGGTTTCTAAGTATAGAGGGGAGTGTTATACTCTCTGTGATGGAGAGAGTGTCCTGCTCTCTACAGAATGGGTTTCAGTAGCTTTGGTAAAACCGAAATTGGCGAACCGGTTACCATCTGAAGACGAACCTGGATGGTGGGCGGTAGAGGACTCGAACCTCTGACCCCCTGCGTGTAAAGCATCCTTGATAAAAGGCGGAGGCCGCTTGCCTCCTTTCTAATGCCCATTATAATATCGGTCTTTAGTAATGGCAATAATTATGCCAGAAGGATATATATAATACTCTAGTACTATCCTTTGAAACGTAAATGAAAAACACGAACAGCTATCGATTGAACTAGTCGAGCCGGTAGTCCGGTAGCATGATTGAAAAATAGAGAAGATACTTCCCCAATTGTCTTCAGCTTAACATTTGTCCAGATCGTTGTGTGTGAGACCAGTATCTCTCTGGGGTTCCAGTTCGATGTGGCAAGTAAGGCTAGACCGTCAAATTGAACGTGAGGTCAAAGTCCTTACCCGTACTACCTATTGATACCTCAGCTCCACCATTGAGGTCCCGCGCAAACACAAAGACTCCCCGCCACGCCGTTATTACGTCACGCAGGTATAGTCAGGCAAACGGGGCAAGCCGGCAGGAATTCCCCCGGATTAAACGTTCTTTACAACCATCGACAGTTAAGTATTCAATTATATCTGATGGACTTCTCCGGTAGCCTTGTTCTTCCAGTATCCACGCTGCTGGAGCGGCCAGTTAAACTTGATAGCCCCGGGCCGGGGACAATCGTTAACACAGCAACCACCATACCAGCATTCATCGGGATGCAATATAATAGGTGGTTTACCTTTTTCCGGATTGGGCATGAATACGTCTATCTGGCAGACATCTACACAGGTGTTGCACCCATCGCAGATATCGGGATTAAAGATTACCGGATTGTTCGGTGTTATCACATTAGGCATAGCGATTACTTTTTCCTGAGTCATTTTTCCCTCCAAAAACCGGTTTGTTTAAAAGGAATAATCTTGATTTTGTAACTATTACTTCCCCTTATATACACCGGCATAGTCTTTATTGTAGGCTTCATACTGTTCCTTCATGTCTCCCCAGAAGGCCAGTGGCAGTTCGCCGATTTTGGTCTTGTTATTTTCCAGCTTGAGCGTAATAAACTTCTGGTACTCCGGCGGGTCAAGAGCGGGGTAGTCTATCCTCCGGAGATTCAGTGGAACACTGCTGGCCTTGCGTGCCAACGAGGCGTGAACAATGATTTTAGCGTAGTTCAATAGACTGACGTCTTCCATGCAGCGCATCAGCTTATGAGGGTCCAGAGCGAGCAGTAAAGGCACCGATTCATCTTCGATTTTTTGCAGACCTTGAAGGCCCATGTTGAGCAACCTCTCGGTCTTGAATTCACTGCAATAATACTGCATGACTCTCGCCATGCCGGCGTGCAGCTCTTTCCAATCCACGCCGTCACTGCGCTTAACCGGAGCATAGACGCGGGCTTTTTCACGCTCGACCTGTTCACGGGATATTTTAGGTTCGCCGATTTGCCGGATATAGGCGGCGGCTTTCCGGCCGGCGTATCTGCCGGTGGCCGCACAAAAACTATGGTCCTCGGGGGCAAACATCTGCATTCCGGCGGCATATAGCCCATCGAGAGTAGTTTTCAGATTCCAGTCGACCAGGATACCGCCACCGTAGCCGGTCTCTCCCCATTGCGGCAGGCTACCGCCCTCAATAAAATTATATGCCTGAAGCAGGTCCCGGCTCTCGTCGTAGCCGCCGTCGTTGAAGGTATTGGTGATAACCTTCACTGTAGACTCTTCTCCCAGCATCAGTTTCCAGGTAGCTTTCCTTTCTACCTCCGGCATGGACGGGAAATCACCGTAGAAAGGTAGCTCATATTCACCTTTGAGGATGCCCTCCCGGATAGCTTGCTCAACTTCAGGTCTTGCCATCATGGCTCCCCAATCTTCCCAGCCCTGTATCGGTAACGGCAGCCTTTTGCCGTTGGCATCGACGAGGGGGACGTTCTCGTAACTGGCGTCACCCGCTCCAGAATACCACTTATGCTTATAGCCGGAACCAATACGCAATGATCCGCTGCCTTCCATGGCCGTCAGCTCAGCCCCCGCTTTCCAGGCCATGACGGTGCCATCGCCTGACATATTCCGGGACATCATGTAGCAGTACCCGCCTAATTCGGTATTTAGTGCCCATATCGACGAGGCTCCGGCAGCGGCGAGGATAGTCGCTTTAGATTTAAAAGTCATGAACTCGCCGGTACGGACGTTGAAGCCGGTGGCCCCGACCACCCGCCCGCCCTGGACTCCGTTCTCGGTCAGCAGGCTGGTTACCATCACACGGTCGAAGATTTTCACCCCTAAACGCTTGCATTCATTTTTTAAAGCGGGTTTAAAGGTTGTCCCCCAGACCCTTATAACCACGAAGTTCCTGGTAGAATGATCCGGATTAAAGAATTCCATTTTGTTGACGTCTTTCTCGGCCGAAGCGATATAGCTATGTACCCGGGTATAACGCGGAGAAAACATGAATTTAGTCTTCTCATCCCGGCCTTCAGCGCCTACGTACTGGTCATTGACGTCTCTGACCTGGGCACCCATCTGTTCCAGTTCCAGCAGGGTATCATAGTCCTCGCGGCACTGGATCTGGATGCCGATACCGTTACAGTACGGACGGTCAGCCATATGCAATGCCCACTTATCCGGGTCCACATTGGATAAAGGATTCGCGGGAGCATTACACCAGTGGTCGCATCCCGGACCACCGGCGCCGCTCCTGATAGTATCAGCCTTTTCCACCAGGACCACCTTTATTCCTTGTCTGGCCGCGCTGATGGCCGCCCAGCAACCGGCGATACCACCTCCAATCACCAGGACATCGGCATCGATTTCTTGCTCCTGGTCGTACCGGATACGATACGACCAGTCCGGGGCGTGCCCCTGTTCTTTTAGATAATCATGCCATGTACTCATTTCTTAACCTCCTTAATTTTAGCTCCTTGATTAATATATACCGTGATATATAGGTCATTCTTTTTTAGACCGGCGGTCTGGTGTTCGGAGGGGGCGGATGCTTCATGCCAATACGGAAATATTCGCCCGTCTCCTTACGCTTCCACCCCACCTTTTGATTTAAGGGATATTCGATTCTCAAGGCTCCCGCCGGGCAATCGCTGGCGCAGCAGCCGCAGAACCAGCATTCGTCGGGGTACAGGACCACCGGGGGTTTACCCTTCTCCGGATTAGGCACCATCACGTCCACCCGGCAGACATCGACGCAGGTATTACAGCCGGTGCATAGTTCTTCGTCAATCACCACTACCTGCCCCGGGGTCAGCGGATTCGGCACGGCATAAGCTTTATCGTTCACATTTATTTACCTCCTTTATGCGGTATCTTAATATCGCTTATAATCCACAATGTTTCCGGTAATTTTCTTCGTAGGTGGGGGCGTACGGCGGAGCAAGCCAGTAATTTACAGGCTGCTCCCCGATTTTTATGTCATCGCCTTCCCGTCGCACGGTGATGAGCTTGTGCCATTCCGCCGGGTCGATCTCCGGGTAGTCCAGCCGGTTGAAGTTTAATACCTGGCTGCTCGCCCGGCGCGCCAGTGAGGCCTGCATGATGATTTCTCCCACGGTAATGCGAGTCAGGCATTCCAGGGTACGCGCCAGTTCGTGGGGATTCCTTACGTAGACCGAAGAAGCCTCGCTTTCTTTAATGCTTTTCAGCCAGTCGAGTCCCATTTTCAGGGTTCCCTCATTCAAATACTCGCCGACGTAGTCCTGCATAATCCGCGCCAGACCGGCCCGCAGCTCTTTCCACCCGATGCCGTCATTGCCCTGCTTGAGGGGGGCGTAGACGCGGGCTTTTTCGGCATCGACCTGTTTTCTATCGATAGACGGTTTTTCAACTGTCCGGGCGTACTGTGTCGCCTTTCTACCAGCGTAGCGACCGGTGACGGCTGAAGAAGCGTGGTTGGCGGCGCAATACGCCTGGCAGCCGGCGACATAGAGTCCGTCAAGACTGGACTTGAGGTCCCAATCGAACAGCAATCCGCCGCCGTGTATCCTCTCCCGCCACTGACGGGCGCCGTAAGCCGCCCACCAGGCACCATAGGTGTATTTCTCGGGGGGCATGACGACTACCTGCAGCATGTCCTTGTCCGGGTCGAAGCCGGCCCGCTGGTAGGTATCATAGATAATCCGGCACTTGCCCTCGTGGGGAATCATCAGGCCCCATATCGCTCTTCGCTCTTCAGGAGGCATGCCGGGCAGGTCCGCATAAAGCGGCAGGACGTACTCGCCCTTCATGATACGCTCGGGGAGGTCGGGGATAAGACTGGGACCCCAGACCTCGGAGGAGCCCATATAACGGCCGTAATAGAAATATTTCTGGCCGGGAGCGGGACGGTACCGTTCCGGCAGGGTTTTCAGTATTTTACCGTCGCGGTCTATCCAGGGTACTTCCTTGCCATTTGCATCGACGATTTTACAGGCGTACCAGGTGTTGTGGGCGTTACCGACACCGTATTGGGGATAGCCGAAACCGCCGCTGGTATACGGCATGCCGCCCTTTTCCATTAAAGCCAGCTCGGCGCCGGCCTGCCAGGCCATAACCGTGCCTTCGCCGGAATTATTGGGGTCCATGAACTGGGCGGCGCCGCCCTTTAATTCCGTGGAGAATATCCAGAGTCCGGAAGGATACCCGGCCGAAAGCACCGTAGCCTTGGATTTAAAGATATAAAACTCACCGGTGCGGACGTTTATGCCGGTGGCACCGATTACCCTGGCTCCCGGCTTACCGCCTTCGGTTAAAAAACTGGTCGCCATAATACGGTCGTAAATCTTAACGCCGAGGCGCAGACACTCTTTATACATGGCAACCTTGATGTCCGCACCGCCGTTGACCCTTATGCAATTTTTATTTTCATAATCATAAGCGAACATGAGCTTGGTCTTTTCATCCCGGAACTCGGCACCCTTGAATTCGTCGTCAACATCCCTGACCTTTACCCCCATACTCTCGATATCGAGGAGGGTATCCCAGCTTTCCTTGCAGAGGAGGTAACAGGTTATACCGTTGCCGAATTCAGCATAGTCGTATTCGCCGAAAGCCTTCATCACCTCGATCATTTCTTCCGGAGAGACCTTCGAGCAGGGGTTGGTGCAGGCGAGGTGCCAGTGGTCGACGCCGGCTCCGCCAGAGCCGCTTCTTACTACTGCGCCTTTATCGACGACCGCGACTCTGGCTCCCTTTCTGGCGGCATTGATGGCCGCATGGCAACCGGCAACGCCGCCGCCGATGATCAGGACATCGGCATCGACCTCATTTTCTTTGCCGTAATTCACCGGGTACGGCCAGTCCATAACGTTTTCACGATTGATCTCGGTCATCTCAATATCCTCCGGTTACTGGATAATCAGTTATATTTATAGCTATTTGCGGTAAACGCCGTACTCTTTAGCAGTTTCCATAATGGCGCGCAGGTTGTCAGGATTGCCTTTATTAATGCCAGCTCCGCCGGCCAAAATATAGCCGCCGCCTTTTCCGGCCACCTCAATGAGTTTACGGCAATACGCTTTAACATCATGAGCCGTACCGGTGCAGACTATCGATGACGGCAGGTTACCAGCAATACATGCTTTATCTCCCAATACCTTTTTAGCCCTGGCCATATCCATCTGTTCAAACCACCATATAGCGGTACCTTTGGGCAGGTCAGTTATAACGTCAAGGCGTTTAATATAGCTGCCTTCGGCAAACAATAGTGGTACAAGACCTTCCTCAATCAGACCCATCAGTATCTTCTTCAACGAAGGCCAGTAGAAGGTCTCAAACTGTTCTGGTGACATGAAAGTATCATTACCTTTATGCAGAGCGAAAGCGGATACCGGAATACCGGATTTATTGGCAGCCTCTATCCCGGCGTCCAGCGCAATCGGTATCAACTTTTCCATAGCTTCATGCAGTTTATCCGGCCGGCGGAACATATCCATTAATATTCCTCTCGTTCCCCTCAGTTTATCGCCAAGGATATCGAAAGGTGCTTCGGCCCCGCCGCTCATTGAGTGAGGAATGCCTAACCTAATTCTTTCTGTTTCGCAGTCGTTAATTGCTTTAAGCCATTCCGCAAGGTCTTGACCCACTTCGGCGAGAGTCTTGAAAACGTTCTGGACGTCTGGCCGTTCGAGACCCGCGATAGAGTTAGAGATTACACTGATTAACGCGGTGAGGGGAGGTAAATCCTGCAGCGGCTCCAGGGCACCCATCACTTTGGACATAAATATCTTCTTCATGAAATTGGAGGGATCTTTGATCAAAGTATCGTAATCCTCCGGTTTCATCCGCTCCTTTTCAACAAATTGGTAGGATTGCGAATCAGGAGCCAGTCCGTGCCCCGGCCACTTAAACAGTAGATAATCGAGTTTTTCGCCTACACTACCCGGGAAGACTTCACCAGGACCGGAATAGGCATCCATATCGAAGTCATGAAGGAATTTTAACCATACCCGGCGGAGCTCATTATAGTCGTACATCACATTTTGGAGGGTACTACCAGCATAGTAGATAGGAAAAAATCCAGTCGGTAGAAGCACGGGAACCCGGTCGGGCTCCTCAAGTTTAATGGCGGCGATGAATCTGGACACCCTCTCTTTATAAGCCTTCTCAGCCTCAGGTGTGGGGAAGTGGGTATCCGGCGGAGAGAGCCACCTCTGGAACCTCACTTCGCGTTTTTCAAGGGAAGTCATGTCTCCCCATTTTTTCTCAACAGTCATAAAGCCCCCTACATACAAGATATCAATACTTGAATTCAAACGGGCGCGGGTCTACCCGGAGGGTGGCCTGGTATCGGGCGGCGGTGGGTTCTTCATACCTAGGCGGAACAACTCGCCGGTATACTTACGTTTCCAGTTCACCGAAATTCTCTGGCTGGCGGGATGGAGCATTCTAATAGCCCCTGGATGAGGACACTCTTCTACGCAGCCGCCGCAGTACCAGCATTCCTCTGGGTAAAGGACTATCGGCGGCTTCTTCTTTACCGGATTGGGCATCATGACATCCGTCGGGCAGACGTCTATACAGAGATTACATCCCTTGCATATATCGGGATTGAATTCTACCGCTTTATTGGGCGTGGGGGGATTGGGTATCATAAATACTTTCTCATTCATATGCTAATAGCCTCTCTTAATAATTCGCTCGTATATATAGATAAATTAAAGTCCGCAGTGCTGTTTGTAGTTCTCCTCATAGGAAGGTGCGTACGGCGGTTTAAGATGATAGTCCAGGGGTAGTTCCCTGACCTTGACCTTTTCATTTTCCAGGCGAATGGGAAGCAGTTTGTGCCATTCGGGCGGGTCTATCTGAGGATAATCAAGCCGGTAAAAGTCCATATAGGCGCTACTTGCCTGGCGCGCCAGAGAAGCTTGGATAACCAGCTCGCCCGTCTTGATGAGGGAGAAGCACTCCAGCAGCCTGCCGAGTTCGTGAGGATTGGATGCATAGGCTGATGCTAATTCGGTCTCGTCAAGTTCTTTAAGGAGTCTGAGGCCTGATTTAAGGGTGTTTTCGTGCTTATGCTTGCCGCAGTAGTCCTGCATGATTTTAGCGATGGCATAGTTCGCTTCTTTCCAGCCGATGCCTTCCTTGCTTTGTTTTAGCGGAGCGTGGACCCGGGCTTTTTCGGCCTCTATCTGTTTCCGGTCGGCAACCGGTTCGGGCGCTGATTTGACATAGGTGACTGCTTTTCTGCCGGTATATCTGCCGGTAATGTGGGCGCTGTTGTGGCATCCGACGCCAAAAATGGGGGCATTGCCCAGTGACGAACCGCCGGCGGCATAAAGCCCTTCGAGGGAAGTCATCAGGTCCCAGTCCACGAGGAGGCCGCCGCCGTCAATTACCCTAAGAGTAGGGTCGGTAACGCCGCTCCAGAAGTTGGAGCTCCCGTATCCTTCAAGAAGCATTACCGGTGCTTGAAGCATGTCTTTATCCGGGTTAAATCCAGACTGGGTGTACATGTCGTAGACGGGGATGCGGGTCTTGCCCTCGTTACCCACCATCATACCGAAGATAACTCTACGCTCCAGCTCCGGCAGGCGGGTAAGGTCCGCGTACAGCGGTAGGACGAATTCCCCTTTCCGTATACGTTCCGGGAGGTCGGAAATCAGGTCATTCATAAGGTATTCATTCACGTAGGTTGATACCCCCACCCCCGCTCCCAGCATGAATTTTTGTCCCTTGGTCGGCAGGAACCGGTCTTCTTGGGTTTTTAACTCTTTACCAAAGATGTCAATCCAGGGCACTTCCTTGCCGTTGGCGTCGACTATCGGTGTGCCGTACCAGGTATTATTGGCGTTAGCCACGCCATAAGGAATGTAGCCAAAGGCGGTCCGCCCGGCCGCGGACTGTTCCATCATGACGAATTCGGCACCGGCTTGCCAGGAAATCGCGTTCCCGTTGTTGCAGCAGTTGATGTCAATCATCGTCCCTGCCCCGTAGTATTCCGGGCCGAACGCCCAGAGGCGGCCGCCGCCGCCGGTAGAGAGGATAGTTGCCTTGGCGCGGAAAACGTAAAACTCACCGGTACGCGTATTTACCCCGGTAGCCCCGACAACCCGGTTTCCCTGCTTGCCTCCCTCGGTAAGCAGGCTGGTCACCATTATCCTGTCGTAAGATTTAACGCCGAGTCGTTTCATTTCATTATGGAGGCAGACTTTGATGTTGTAGCCCCAGACGCGTATGATGTGCCGGTTCTTATAGTCGTAGGCAAACATCAACTTGGACTCTTCATCCCGGAAATCAGCCCCTTTGAATTCATCCTTGACATCTC
>CAYVPT010000067.1:0-9499 GCA_964453865.1 uncultured Dehalococcoidaceae bacterium | reverse complement strand
CTTGACGAGAAGGGAAACCTCCTGGGATATAGAGGCGTGGATACCGACATCACCGAACGTAAAAAAACCGAAGAGACGTTAAAAACCAGCGAGGAACGTTTCCGCCTTATTGCCGATAACTCCACTGACCTCATTTCGCGCATTCAACTCGGACCACCAATCAAGACTGACTACGTAAGTCCGTCATGCTTACGCATTACCGGCTACAAGCAGGAAGAATTTTATACCGACTCTAATCTCGGACTGGAGATGATTCATCCGGAGGACAGAGAGTTCTTCGTAAAAATCGTCGACCCTGATAAGAAAGGCCGACAAAAACCCATTACAGCAAGACTGGTCCGCAAGGACGGCCGGATAGTGTGGATAGAACAAACACATACAATCATCTACAACGAGAGTGGCGAACCGGTAGCCATGCATCTTATTGCCCGTGACATGACCGAACGTATACAAATGGAAGAAGCCTTAAGAGAATCAGAGGAAAAATTTTCCAAAGCCTTCCACTCCGGCCCTGAATCCATTGCCATCACCACGCTTAAAGATGGCAAATATGTGGATGTTAACGATAACTATATCCGGTCTACCGGATATAGTTATGAAGAATTGATCGGTAGCTATACAAGGGACATCAATATCTGGGCGAAACCTAAGGACCGCGCCAGACTATTTAAGATACTTAAGGAGCAAGGTAGAGTTAGTAATGAAGAATTCGATTTCCGTATGAAGTCAGGTGAAATACGCACTTGGCTTTTCTCCGCCGAGAATATCGATATCGCCGGCGAAGCATGTCTGATCGGCGTATCAGTTGATATCACCGAACGCAAACAAATGGAAGAAGCCTTAAGAGAATCGGAGGAAAAATTTTCCAAAGCCTTCCACTCCGGCCCTGAATCCATTGCCATCACCACGCTTAAAGATGGCAAATTTATCGAGGTTAACGACAGCTTCACTCTCATTACCGGCTATACACGGGAGGAAGTAATCGGCCATAGCTCATCGGAAATTAATATCTGGGCCAGTGTAAAAGACCGGGATAAAATGTTACAGCTATTAAAGAAAAACGGCAAGGTGGACGCCGAGGAATTTGAATTCTGCATGAAATCGGGCGAGATACGCACCTGGCTATTTTCAGCGGAAAAAATTAATATCGAAGGTAAGCCATGTATCATTTCCATTACGACTGACATCACCGAACGTATACGCGCTGAAAAGCTGCAACAGGATGAAAACTCTGTGCTTACCCTCCTGGGGCAGGGGGCGGAGCTAAGCGAAATGCTGGATGCCATCATTCATCTGGGCGAATCTCATGACCCCTCCGTCAAAGGCTCCGTACTGCTATATGACTCTGAAAAAGGGCTGCTGATGCAAGCAGCCGGTCCCAGTTTACCGACCGATTACCAGAAGATGCTTGAAAGCGGAGTACCCATCGGGCCGGAAATGGGTTCCTGCGGCACCGCCGCATATACTAAGAAGCGGGTAATCGTTGAGGACATCGCCAACAGCCCTCTTTTCACCCAAGAAGAAGTCGTCAAAGGGGCTAATAGAAACGGACTTTACGCCTGCTGGTCACAACCCATTATCGCTTCAGACGGGGAAGTACTCGGCACCATAGCCAACTACAGCAATAAAACAGGTGAGCCGGATGACGGCGACCTCCGGGTGCTGGAGTGGTCAGCCCGCATTGCCGCCATAGCTATCGAACGTAAGCGGGCGGAAAAGGCATTACGGGAATCAGAAGAAAAGTTTTCCATAGCCTTCCGTTCCAGTCCACAGCAGATCATCATCACCAGAACGAAAGACGGGATTATTATTGATATTAATGACAGCTTCACCCGTGTTACCGGTTTCACCCGCGAAGAGACGGTCGGGCATTCTGCGGAGAAACTCAATATCTGGGTAAATCCGGGAGACTACGAACGGATGATGCGTATACTAAACGAGCAGGGCCGACTTTATAATGAAGAATTTGATTTCTGTAAAAAATCAGGGGAAATTCATACGGAGCTACTTTCCGTTGAGAAGGTTAATATCGGCGGTGACGAGTGCCTGCTTTCTCTCCTGACGGACATCACCGAGCGTAAGGAAATGGAGGAAACGCTGCGTTTCTCGGATGCAGCTTTCAAGTCCATCCACGAGAGCGTTATCGTTACAAATTTAGAGGGCGAAATAACGCTGTGGAATGAAATCAGCGAGCAGCTATTTGGATTGAAAGTCTACGAGGTAATGGGGAAGAAATTCCTCGAGGTTATTGAAGTTGTGGAAACTTATCCCGGTGAAAAGCAAGATAGAATAAAGAAAATACAAGAACAAGGCCACTGGCAAGAAGAGCGTATATACCATACCAGGAAAGGCGATATCTGGGTAGACGTACACCTGCAGGACATCGTGGACAATGGTAAACGCTACGGAAGGGTAATGCTTGCCTCGGATATCACCCAGCGTAAGCAGGCCGAGGCGGAGTTAAAAAGAGCCCTTGCCGAGCTGGAGGAATCCAGCGCCAAGCTGTCAGCCACCAATAAAGAACTGGAAGCCTTCAGCTATTCCGTTTCCCATGACCTGAGGTCGCCGCTGAGGAGTATTGACGGCTTCAGCCAGGCATTGCTGGAGGACTATGAAGGCAAGCTCGATGAGACAGGCCAGGACTATCTAAAGCGCCTGCGCGGGGCCAGCCAGAAAATGGGAGAGCTCATTGACGGCCTGCTGAAGCTGTCTCGCCTGACCCGAAGCGAAATGCATCGGGAGACAGTGGACCTGAGCGCCCTGGCTGAGGAAATAGCCGAAAGGTTACGGGAAACACATCCGAAACGCCGGGCGAGATTTATCATCGAGAAAGGACTGAACGCTGAAGGTGACCCCCAGCTGTTGAGGGCGTTGCTCGAGAATCTATTAAGTAACGCCTGGAAGTTCACCAGAAACAAACCTGAAGCTAAAATTGAGTTCCGTCTCGACCACAATGGGAGTAGCAAAGCCTACTTTATCAAAGACAATGGGGCCGGCTTTGACATGACCTATTCAGACAAGCTATTCGGTGCTTTCCAGCGCCTTCATGACACCAATGATTTCCCCGGGACCGGTATCGGTCTGGCCACCGTGCAGAGAATCATCCACCGCCACGGTGGTACCGTCCGGGCTGAAGGAGCGGTGGGTAAAGGCGCTACCTTTTATTTCACTCTAAATTAGAAAGGACAACGATAATGGCGGTTATAGATGAGACAATACTGCTGGTAGAAGACAATCCCGACGACGTCGAACTGACGATGAGGGCCCTCCGGAAAAACAACATCGCCAATAATGTGGTGGTAGCCCGCGACGGTGTGGAGGCCCTGGACTATCTTTTCTGCCAGGGAGCTTACTCCGACCGTAATATTCAGGATGACCCCAGGCTTATCCTCCTCGATTTAAAGCTGCCGAAACTTGACGGTCTCCAGGTCCTGGAACGCCTGCGCGCCGATGAACGTACCAAGCTCGTTCCCGTGGTGATTCTGACTTCTTCAAAAGAGGAGCATGACCTTATCAGCGGCTACAAATCCGGCGCTAACAGCTACGTTCGCAAGCCGGTGGACTTCAACAAGTTCGTGGAAGCCGTACACCAGATAGGACTCTACTGGTTATTGATAAATGAATCAGCAACACCGGGGTATTGAACCTTCAGGGACTGCGCTGGACTGAGAAACTGAAAAAAGGTTAGTAAATATGGAAGACGGAACAATTAAGGTTTTACTCATTGAGGATAATCCCGACGATGCCGAGTTACTCCGCAGGAATCTGGGTAAATCGGCCGACGGCAATATCAAATTGACGCTGGTAAAAAACCTGAAGGAAGGACTGGAACGGATAGCCCGCGATGCGCCCGATATCATTCTGAGCGACCTCGGTCTGCCGGACAGCCACGGACTCGATACCGTTACTAAAATTATGTGCGATGCACCCAATATTCCCCTGGTGGTGCTGAGCGGATTCGATGATGAAGCCACCGCCATCAAGGCGGTACAATCCGGCGCCCAGGACTACCTGGTAAAAGGGCGCCTGGAGGGTACGCGAACAGAGCGCTCCCTTTTCTACGCCATCGAGCGGACCCGGCTGCAGACGGAACTGGAGCAGCATAACCAGGAAATATTAAAAATCCAGGCAAACCTGCACAAAATACTGGATAAAAATGCCGATGCCATAATCGTCGTTGGTGAGGACAAGCAAATACTATTCGCCAATCCGGCTGCGGAAGTCCTTTTAGAATGTAAGCAAAAAGAACTCGTCCACAAACCATTCGACTATCCGCTGGGGAAAGGTAAAACATCAGAAATAGAAATATCCCACAAGGGTAAAGAAAAAACCATCGCCGAAATGAACGTGGTGGAAATCAACTGGGAAGGTTCACATGCTTACCTGGCATCTCTGCATGATATTACCAAACGCAAGCAAATGGAGAAGATTATACGAGAATCGGAAGCTAAATTCTCCAAGGCGTTTCATTCCAGCGCCAACCTGTTCGCCATAAATACCCTTAAGGATGGTAAATTCATTGAAGTAAATGAAGCTTTTAACCGCATGACGGGCTATTCCAGAGAAGAGGTAATCGGCCGTAATGCCAATGATCTTGATTTATGGGCGGATGAAGAAGAATATGTCAAGATAACAACGAAAACAAGGGGAAACGATAGGGTCCGTAATGAGCAAATCAAGATTAAAAACAAATCGGGCGAGATACGCTTCGGGCTGTTTTCCAGCGAACAGATTATTATTAACGGTGAAGCATGCTTTATCAACACCATCACCGATATTACCGAATTAAAACGGGCCGAGGAATCCCTGCGGGTATCCGAAGAGAGGTTCTCCAAAGCCTTCCGCTCCAGTCCGGAGGTTATTGTTATTTCCCGCATTGACGACGGCACAATACAGGAAGCTAATGATACCTTCCTGCGTCTTACCGGCTATACCAGCGAAGAAATCATCGGTAAACAAGCCCTCGCCCTGGGACTCTGGGCTATCCCGGAAGAACGCATCGAGATAACACGTATTTTAAAGGAAACGGGGATGGTCAGTAACCGGGAATGCCATTTCCAGATGAAATCCGGTGAAATCCGCATATGGCTGTTCTCCGCGGAAATCATCAATATCGACAACAAACCCTGCATGCTCTCGGTAACCACTGATATCACCGAGCGTAAAGAGGCGGAGGAAGAGCTACGCTATTCCGATACCGCCCTGAACTCCATCCACGAAGGCGTCTTCGCCATGGACAACGAATTTATAATAACCCGCTGGAACGAGATGTGCGAGCAGATGTTTGACATCAAAGCCTCCGAAGCCATCGGCAAATCCGTCGGCGATGTTATCACCATGGTGGAAGAGTACCCGGAGCAAAATCAAGAGCGTATCAAACTGCTCATGGAAAAGGGATTTAACAAGGAGGAACAAATCTACCGGACACCCCAGGGCGACATCTGGGTGGAAGTACATGCCCAGGCTATGGAAGAAAACGGGAAACGTTACGGCTGGGTGACCCTAGTCTCGGACATTACAGAACGCAAGAAAACCGAGGAAACCCTCCGCTTCTCGGACGCCGCTTTTAAGTCTATCAACGAAAGCGTCGTGGCGATGGATACTAAATACGTTATCACCCACTGGAACAAAATAAGCGAGCAAATGTACGGCATCAAGGGATCCAATGCAATAGGAAAGAAGCTGACGGATGTCATAGAGATAAAAGAAAAATCCCCCGGCGAGAATACCCGGCGGCTCAAGAGACTTGAAGTCGACGGCTACTACCGGGAAGAGCAGCTGCACCGTACCAAGCAGGGTGAGGTATGGGTGGACGTAAGTGTGCAGGCAATCGAGGAAAAGGATAAACGCTACGGATGGGTGATGTTAGCCTCGGCGATAACCCAGCGTAAACTGGCGGAGGAAGCGCTGAAACATAGCGAGGAAAAATACCGCGAATTAATCAGCACCTCGACTGACGGTATCATATCCGTCGACTCCCATATGCGCGTCCTCATATGGAACCAGGGGGCCGAAAAGATTTTTAGATACAAAGAAAAGGAGATGCTGGGGCAAAATATCCTTAAGATCGTTAAAGAAAAAGAGAGAAAGGCAGTAGAAAAAGGCTTTGCCCAAATCAACAAGCTGGGTACAAGAAATATCAGGAACAGATTCTTCGAACTTGTCGGTGTCAGGAAAGATAGTTCCAGTGTGCCTATTGAACTCTCACTATCAGTCAGAAAAATTGAGGAGACTTACATTATCACCGCCATAATCAGAGATATCACCGAACGCAAGCAGGCCGAGGAAAAACTGCGTAAAATCGACCAGATGAAATCGGAGTTCCTCTCCAATGTCTCCCACGAACTGCGCACGCCGCTCCAGTCTATCACCGGCTTCACCAAGTTACTTATGAACGGCCAGGTGCCCGACCCGGCAATACAGCAGGAATTCCTGCAGATTATTGACCGGGAAACCTCCTACCTCGGCAATCTCATCGATAGCCTGCTGGACATGTCGCGGCTGGAGTCCGGCCGTTTTCAGATTAATACACAATTAATGTCGATACGAGAAACCCTTGCCGACTCCGTAAAGAGTTTCCATAGTATGGCCCACGAGAAGAACATCACTCTTACCGAAGAAATACCCCCGGAGCTTCCAGTAATAAATGTAGACGGCGGACGTATGCGGCAGGTATTTTTCAATCTGCTCAGTAACGCCATTAAATACAGCGACCCGGGTGGCAGCATCATAGTTAAGGCAATCAAACGTAAAGAGGACCTGCTGTTCGAAGTTTCCGACTGCGGCATCGGCATGTCCAAGGAAGCTTTACACCACCTCTTTGAGAGATTCTACCGGGCCGAAGATAAACTCGCCAGGGGAGGCACCGGTCTGGGATTATACATTACCAAACAAATTATCGAGGCGCACGGCGGGCGTATCTGGGTGGAAAGCAAGCTCAACAAAGGCAGCACCTTTAGTTTTAATTTACCTTTCAATAGTGAAGGAGGCAACGGTTATGACAAAGAAAATTCTGGTCATCGAAGACGATCCGGCAATATCAAGGCTAGTTGATTATTCACTCAGGCATGAGGGATACGAGGTAATCGCCGCGACCAACGGCCTGGAAGGGATAAGAAAAGCGCATAATGAAGCTCCCGACCTCATTATACTCGACGTGATGCTACCGGGCATGGACGGTTTTGAAATCTGTCACCAGCTGCGTTCTGAGAAGGATACCGCTCAAATGCTTATTTTAATGTTCTCAGCCAAAGCCCAGGAAATAGATAAGAATACCGGGTTGAAAGTTGGTGCCGATGATTATTTACCCAAACCCGCCACGCCGGCGGAAATAGTGAACCGGGTGGAGAAACTGCTGGCTAAAAAAGAAACCAGTAAAGAGAAAAGTGCCACATCATAGGAGCAGGTGAGTGGGTAACGAAAAAAACAATCCCCCGGCCGCGGACAAGACCGCAAAAAAAACCCTGGGCGAGATGCTGGTCGAAGAGCAACTCATTACGACGGCGCAGCTGGAAAGCGCCCTGGCATTACAGCAGCAGCAGGGAGGGAAACTAAGCGATATCCTGCTGCAACAGGGCGTCATCAAAGCCGAGCAACTGGCTGTCGTACTGAGCATCAAACTGAACCTGCCGTTAATCGACCTCAAGAGACATACCATACAGCCCGAGTCCCTCAAGCTCATCCCGGAGGAAATGGCGCGGAAACATATGGTCATTCCCCTCGATATCGTCAACGACTCTCTGATGGTCGTCATGGCCGACCCGGAAGATATCCGCACGATTGAAGATATCAAGACCCAGGCCAAGATGAGAATCGAGGTGGCTCTCGGCGTCCCCTCCGACATCGAGCGTGCCATCAACCTCAATTACCGTTCCAGCGGCGCCATCGAAAAACAGGTCAGCCAATTTGCTCCGGCATCCGTGTTAAAAAGGGAGGACATAGCCACTCTCACCGCCAGGACGCCGATTGCGGAAACCCTCAACCTGCTGGCTACCCAGGCGATAAAGGACCGGGCATCGGATGTCCACATCGAACCGCAGGAGGACAGACTCCGCATACGCTACCGGATTGACGGTATCCTGCATGACATGTTTTCTTTCCCCCTCAGCGTCCATTCGCCGCTGGTGTCACGCGTCAAGATACTTGCCGAGATGGATATCTCCGAACAGAGACGCCCCCAGGACGGTCAATTTTCCATCAGACTTGGCAATAACGAAGTGGATATCCGCGCCGCTACCATGGAAACACCCTATGGAGAGAGGGTTACTTTAAGGATTCTGGACAAGTCCCTGGCGCTTTTTACGCTTTCCGAACTCGGCTTACAGCAGGATGTCCTGAAAACGTACCAGGTAATGCTGAAAAGACCTTACGGCATGATACTGGTGGGCGGTCCTACCGGCTCCGGAAAAACGACGACTCTTTACGCTTCCATCAACGAACTGGACCGGAATGAACGTAACATCATGACCATCGAGGACCCGATAGAATACAGCTTCATGGATATAAACCAGAGCCAGGTCAATATCAAGGCCGGGATTACTTTTGCGGGGGGTTTGCGGGCGATAATGCGCCACGACCCCGACGTGATACTGGTGGGCGAGATACGAGATAAAGATACGGCAGCTACTGCCGTTCAGTCCTCTCTGACGGGTCACCTGGTGCTGTCTTCAATTCATGCCAATGATGCCGTCGGGGTACTTTACCGGCTTCTCGACCTGGAAGTCGAACCCTCTTCAATTTCCTCGACACTAATCGGGATTGTATCCCAGCGCATGGTACGCCGTATCTGTACCAACTGCAAGGCTCCCTACCAGCCATCCGAAGAAGAGCAGGAAGCCTTCCACGATGAGTTAAAGGATAAAGACTTAAAAATATATCACGGTACGGGATGCAATCTTTGCGCCAATACGGGCTACCGCGGACGCACTGGCATATTTGAATTCCTGGTCATGAGTGAAACCATACGTAAAATGCTGCGGGATAATGCCGGCTCCGGTGAAATTAAAGCCCAGGCAATTACCGAGGGAATGGCAACGATGAGACAGGATGGAATGCTGAAGGTAAAAGAAGGCATAACGTCCATCACTGAAATTTTACGAAGCATATTTTCCATATCCTGATTGGTCACGACTAATAATGCAGATGAATATCAGAGGAATTAATGGCCTACAAATATCAAGCCTATACGAGCGAAAAGAAAATTGTCGAGGGCACTATTGAAGTCGCCTCCGAAAAACAGGCCGAGAGCACTCTCTACCAGGCCGGCTACGAGCACATCCTCAGTCTTACGGAAGTAAGCCCGGGGCTGAGCCTGGAAAGCCTGGTGCCGACCCTTTTCGGCGTCAAGAACCAGGAGGTAATTGACTTCTCCAACCAGCTGGCGACCCTGGTTGAATCCGGCATCAGCCTGCATACAGCCTTGCAGTTGCTGGGCGGACAGACGGCAAAGAAGCCGCTAAAGAGAATTATCGACAGTCTGGTCGAGGAAATCCAGGAGGGC
>CAYVPT010000066.1:0-9514 GCA_964453865.1 uncultured Dehalococcoidaceae bacterium | reverse complement strand
TTTGCCATGGGGACGGTGATGACGCACCAGATAGCCTATCTCCAGGATATCAATTACGATGCGATGACGGCTGCCACGACCCTGAGTTTTATGTCGGTGTTCGTCATCGCGGGCAGTCTGCTCTTCGGGTCTCTGGCCATGAAGATAAAAATAAAGTATCTTGCCGGCGCCTTTTTTGTCATTCAAATGGCGGGTCTGGTGATATTATTAACCTCTCGGCAGTTGGGACTGATTTATATATACGCGGCCTTTCAGGGAATGAGCAACGGCGCTCTGACCGCCGCCATGCCGACATTCGTGGGCGCTTATTATCCCCGCAAGCGCTATGCCCATGTCCTCGGGATTGTCCTCCCGTTTCATGTCTGCTCGAACGCTATCGCTACCACCGTCGCCGGGGCTATCTTTGATGCCACGTCCAGTTATACGCCCGCTTTTATCTCCGCCGCGATTTTCTCCCTGTTGGGGCTGGTCTTTATCCTTCTGGCGCGCCGGCCTAAGCAAATCTGATTGGCCGGCGGGTTACCCGTTTTTCCCGGTTCTGTCTGCGTCTGGCTGTCTGATGGTAACCTCACCCCTTTATCCCCCCGCCCCCTCGTAAGTTATCTATTCCCACCCTAGCCGCTCTCATATCATCCTCTGCTTATCCCGTAGTTCTCTACAGACCCCCAAACCGGGCGTTTAAGAGGGGAGAAGCCACTCTTTTTAAATATACCCCCTCTTGAACACAAGAATGTTCGAGCTTGGAAAATTAACCTGTTCGAGAGGGGGTCAGAGGGTGAGGTTATAATTTCAACCATAAGCAGAATAAAGACTTCTTTTAGTTTTTTGTTCTGAAAGTGTAAAATCAGAATAAGAATGAAGACTCCTAAGGTTGCCACCCAATGGCTCTTCATCATATGTCTGCCCGTGCTGCTGCTTACGGCCAGCTTGAGCGCCGCGGCGAACAGCCTCTGGCTTTATAAGTACGGATTCGAGAAGTACGATGTCAGCCGGGAAACGGGACTGGCCCACACCGAGCTTGATAAAGCTGCCCGGGGGCTTATCGGCTACTTTAACTCCGGCGACGAGTTCATCGACATTACGGTGGAGAAAGACGGCAAGCCTTTTACGCTGTTCAACGAGCGTGAAGTGGTGCACCTTAAGGATGTCAAGGGATTGTTCCGGCTGGGCTATTACGTCCTTCTGGGGACATTCGTTTATGCCCTGGCTTTCATCGGGCTCAGCCTGCTATGGTGGCGGGACAGCAAGCGATTGGCGGGAGGTTTGTTTTTTGGAGGTTGCCTGACGCTGGTGTTGATGCTGGTATTTGGGTTGATGATAGCTATCGACTTCGACCGCTTCTTCCTGCAGTTTCACCTGCTCGGCTTCGCCAACGATTTCTGGATGCTGGACCCGGCTGCGGACTATCTCATTATGCTTTTCCCGCAGGGCTTCTGGTTTGATGCGGCGCTTTTCTGCGCCCTGGCCACGGCCGCGGGGGCTTTGATATCAGGGGGGATAGGGTGGTGGCTTTTGAGAAGAAACAGGGACTGAGTATGTTTCTAATATGACTTGACTTCCCCTTTCACACCCCGCCAATACTTAACATAACTCTAAAAACAATTCAAAGCTAACCACGAGGGATTTGTTTCCCGAATATTTTGTCTTGGTTTTTTTATCGTAGCTGCTTCTCGACTGAGTGCGGTCCGCTCCGCCTTATATTCTCATTCTAATGAGTTCTGCGGCTTATAGACGAATGATACCACGAGTAACACTACTCCGATGGTCAGAATACCCAGGCTGAACCATTGCAGCGGCGCCAGGAAATCTTTAATCAGACCGGAGAGCCATGATTCCAACGAAGCCGGCACATCCGGTATCCAACCCACTATATCAAGACTTCTGGTAATGAGAACGCCGATAAATTCCAGGACTCCGTATGTAGTGAAGGTTATTCCCAGGGTACGGGTGATATCTTTAATATTACGGTGTATCAGGGCAATACCGGCGATTAAGACTACTATAAAGGCAGCCAGGGCGTAATAGCCGGTCTTAAAATATCCGATGTATTTCCGGGCCAGCCATAGCTGTTCCATGACGTCTTCCGGTATTTCCTCCTCGTTATAAACCTGTTCGGCAGGAATATCTTTAACGAAGTCATCGTAGTATTCGTCAAAATAGGGCCTTATCTGGTCCATTATCCAGTCGGAAACACCTGGCAACAGAATTGCCGCTTGTAGAATATCGGTGACCTGGTCATAGTGCTCGTGGAGATATACACTCAGCTCGTGTCCTGTCAGACTTTTCATCTCGGCCGGGAACAGTTGCTCCGGTATTTGACTGATGAGGTCCTGGTAATAATCTTCGATGTAAGGTATCAGCAGGTCTTCCGGTATTTGGGAGGCATTTTGCTTCAGGAATTTTTTCAAGGTTTCCCAGAGGTTTTCCTTGAAGTCCGTTTTCAGGCTCTCCAGCGGGATGGTAATCTCAAGCCGGTCGCTTTTCCCCAGTAAAAAGTCATAGCCGATGTAAACGGCATTATTGACCTGTTCTTTGAGCCAGGGTTCCTGCTCGTCGATGATCATGTAGGCGGCTTCTTTCAGGAATTCCCCTTCCTCGGGCAGGTCTTCGCTGAGTTGTTCGTCGACTATATCACGCGCCAGTGTGGATATATCAAGATTATCTACCTGAGCCACAATAAAATCGGGATTGAGTACGGTACTGTTGACCATAAAAACAATACCGAAAATAACCAGTGACAGGAATAGCAGGAAGCTTAAAATGCCGGACCCCAGGCCTTTCAAGACTCCCATTAATCTTAGCCTCCTTTTGGATTATAACTCTTATACGTTCGGGCTGTATTTTATCATATCGGAGTGAAAAAGACACCCATTAGTCGCGTGAGGTTGACGGCTAAATAGGTATCTAGTAGAATTACAGTGGTATGGGCGGTTAGCTCAGTTGGTTAGAGCGCCGCGTTGACATCGCGGAGGTCAACGGTTCGAGTCCGCTACCGCCCATATCGTCAGCAGTTCACATAATGATGAACTGTCAATAAGGGAACTCCTGGAGGCTCTTTTAGGGCCGGAAGGACGGAGGCGGCTAATGCTTAGACGGATGGGTAATAAAGAACTGTTTACACTCTATGACTCAGACCTGGTGCTGAGACTCCACAATGTCAAGAACCTCAGCGACACCCGGAAAATCCTAGACAAGTTTATTGAATACCTTGGGGGATTCCCACCATCACCCGAGCTGGCCAAGGGTTTTTTAGCTCAGTATGCTAACCGCAAGCCCAGGACACTTTACCGATATGCCCAGATGCTAAGGGTGTTTATGAAGTGGTACGGCGAGGAAATGAAGGATTTCAAGGTGAAAGTGCCTAAGTCCTTGCCACCCTACACAGAGGACCAGGACATCGAGAAGCTATTGGCTGCCATCGGAAACAAAAAGACACACAAGGGGTGTATAGTGCGCGATAGTCTGATGACAGAACTCGCCCTGAAAACCGGTATGCGGAGAGGGGAGCTGGCTAACCTGGAGGCCGGAGACATACACTCGGACTTTCTAATGGTTAGGAATGGCAAAGGGGGTAAAGACAGAGTCATACCTATAACCCCTGCTATTTGTCTGAGGCTCCACAACTTTATAGAGGGCATGAACCCAAACGAAAAAGTCTTTAAGCTGAAGGCGTCCTCTATCACCATGAAGATAAAAAGGTTTGCCAGACAAGCCGGGTTGAATGACCTGCACGCCCACACACTCAGGCACAAGTATGCCACTGACCTATTAGAGAGGGGTGTCAACCTCAAAGTAGTTCAAGAACTGCTAGGCCATGAGAACCTGGCTACGACCGAAGTGTACCTCAGCATCACAGACCATGGTTTAAGGGATGCTGTTAATCTACTTGGCGACAAGCCGGCCCGTAAGACCACCAGCGATGCACCAAACTGGCTAAAGCAACTTGACGAAATGGCCACCAGCAACAAGAGTTATCGTGTCGGGTCTACCGGACGGATTGAGGAAGTGCCATAAGGGGGGGAGAAATGAGTTCATCAAAGGTAGCAAAGATTCTGGATAAAATTGAAGCTAAGCTCGCAGAAATAGAAAAACTTGTAAAAACACTAAGGGAGGAAGAAGAGGAAATAATATCGGAAGAGGACTTGGTAGTCCATAAGGATTGAGCTTGAGCGGATAGCCATGAGCATAGGGGAAGCAGAGAGGATTAGGAAACCTTAAAATGTGTTTTTGCCTACAATAACGCCTCAACTCCCCTAAGCTGACCTTAACGGCTGCCAATGGCTTTTGCAAATTTATCACTGGCCCCGGGTTCACCCGGGGTTTAGTTTTTATAAAAGTGAGCTAAGACGAGAATTTGCAAGGAAACGAGAGACAACCTCAACATAAGATAAAAGAAATTATCTTTTATGAAGGGGGGAATATTTCTTGAGAAATATTCCCTGGCACGCGCCGGCGGAGCTGCCGGCCGGCCGCCGCCCGGGGCCCGGGCATCCGCGGGAGCTGCCCCCCCCTGGCCATTGAGGCTGCCCTGCCGGCCGGCACGCCAGGTATGATGCGGCCGCGGCACTTGCCAAGTTGCACTTAAAAAATTTTCGCCAGCTAGACCCCGTTACGTTGACATCTTGGGTACCGGGGTGTAAGGGGACGGGATAGGGGTGTTACGGGGTAGTGGTAAATTTTACCACTTTAAGGGCGGACAATTTGGGAAATAGGCTCGAAATGCTACCATATCGCCCCCAATACATACTTATCCTCATTGCTCCGGCAAGGGTAGAAACACTCCCTATCGGTGTTCTGACCCTTCAGGTGTGCCCCACAGAACGTCTTGAAGCTGCTATAATATCTTCTCTGCCGCCCTTCAGATGAGGTTGCCTCTCCACTAATTAAAGACTTATCACCTCTGTTAAGCAGGGAAGGTATTTTGCGCAGCATCCCCCGGCTGCTGCCGGTGTGCCACGTTCTGTATCTATTCGGGAGCTGGTGCGTCTCGATTTCTCTAAAGCCCTTATCAACTATCCGGATATGCTTTCTCAGCTTATAAGTTCCCGGGTCCCGGTAGAAGGCTTTTGTCGTCTGCCTGATAGGGAAGCCCTGGCGCTCTTGTAAGCTATCGTAGCGTCTCTGCTGGCGCTCCTGGACGCCTGTTTTCTCCTCGAGGGACTTCCGGCTGATGGGATCGTTGCGTTGTATTGCGAACGGCCGGTAAGCCCCTGCGTTGTAAAGCAGGGACCGCCGGGCCTGCACTCGGCTTGAAGGTGGTAGCTCAGACACCTTGACCTCAACGAAATGAGCTCCCTTCGTCATATTAGCTCCCAGGTGTGCCGCCACCTTGAAAAGACTGTTGAGGATTATATATGTCTGGCCGTTCCGGGTGCTGTGATGGACTCGCCAGTAAACACCGTCGCCGGCGGCCAGGTGATGGTAAGCTGTCATGCGCTTGTAGCCGTAATGCTTCTTTAATATCTCGATGGTGGCATCCTGCAGGAGAACACCGTGCCCGGTGCTGGCATCGATGGACCGCAGGCAATACCACAGCATGAGCTCTTTATCCTGGCGCGGGCGTGCCGATAGTGCAGCACAATTGAGGCCTGGGACGAACCTCAAGTCCCCGAGATTTACCGTCAGCAGTTTTTGTACCCCTTTCCCAAGGGGGGGTCGTATCCCGATAAAAGAAGAGACGGGGTCGTCCCAGCTTCCCTTTCGGGAATACGACCCCGTCCCTTATTCGTTTTACCTTTCTATAATTAGAGGGCTTGACAGAACATGCGTTCTGTGTTATATTTATAAATGCAAGCTATCCACCACCATGATGAGTAGCAGCGCAAAAAAGCCTCCAGGTTGCCTGACCAGCTCCCGGGGGTTTTTTGTTTTTAAGATAATTTACTCCTTCCAACCTCGTGTATGAGAACATCCATCGGGTTCAAACGAAATAACAAGACACCGAGCCACCACCCTAACCAGTAAATAGCTCTTTCCACACGCACCTCGCCTATATCCGGAACCACTTTTATCATTTATTCCCCCACAAAGGCGCACGCCAGGGGCGCCAATATGGATTCCGATTCTGCCCCAAGCGAGGCTGTAATTTCCTACTAACTTGGGCCTGGCGTTGCACTTTTTCAGCGTGACCTCGCGTCGTGGCGACGCCTAAGCCGAAATTCCGTTGCTGACTACCTCTTTTCATTCATTCTCTCCTTTCTCATTTAATCGCTTTCTTGAGGCGGCGGCTCCGCCGGCGCCAGGGGAATTTCCAGTGACATTAAGATTTGCGTCTCATGACAAACCGGACAAACCAGCTCCGAGCCTAAAGGCTTGTCTGCAATCGATATCAACTGTCCACATGACTCGCAGGGGATCTCCTTCGGTAGTTCCGGCTCTTTAACTACCTTCGCTACCTTTCGTTTAGGTTGTTTCGGCTGGGGTTTACTACTATCCTGAGCCGTCCAGGATTCGGGACATGGCTCCCCATCGACCATGCCTTGACATTTCACCTGCTGCCCAGGCTGGATGTCGGCCGGCACCTGGTTAATCGTGCCACATCTCTCGCACTTTATAATCTGCTCAGTTTCCCCGCCACCATCAGCCCGGGTACTGATACCGTGGCCGTTGTTATCGCCACCGCCGACAAATTTTCCCAAAACCCCACTTTCCGAGATTACCCTCGTAAGGCTTTCGAGGCCACCGGCTAGAACTTTATCCTTCTCTTTTCTGTACGACATATCCTCTTTGGCTTGCTCATAGGCGATTATAGATTGCCAGAGCTCCGGCGTTAAATGTGCGCCTTCGAGAGATATCCCCCCAACCTTCACAGATGAATCAGCCTTCGGAGCCTGGCTCCGCTCCCATAAAGATTTGAGGTCAATGCCTAGTTCTCTCAGGATGCCGAGGCCAGCAGTACCGCCGTCACCAGTACCTAAAATGCCCTTGAGCGCCGCCACGATTGTAGGCAGAGCCGGCGAACTCAATATTTCTAGCCAATCCTTTTTCTGCTGAGGCGGCGGATTAGCTTCAAAAGCCCTTGCCTGAACTTGACGGGCGATATCCGGCTGTAAGCATCCAAGCCCGGCCATCTCGCTCACATCCGGGAGCCGCGCCCGGTCTGCTCTCCGCGCCCTCAAAGTCGCCAACTCCTCCTCCAACTTCAACGACCTGACTTCATCCTCGAGCACTTTCACGCTGCGGCGGGAAGAGGCAGCCGGGTGGCCTGTTGCAGGCTTTGAACCGCCGGCTGCCTCACTACCTGGGGGAGTATCTTCACCGGGAGGTGAAGCCGGTGAAGCTAAATATTCCTGATATTGTTCCGGATGGGAAAGTTGAATATGGCCAACTAAACCAGAACGTGACTTCAAACCTTTCCTTGAGCAAAACGGACAATCGAACTTTATCTTATCTTTCATTTCAAATTCTCCTCTAAATAAAAAGGGGTCTTTCGACCCCATAAAAACAGGAAAGGGGTCTTGCGACCCCGTCCCTCGACATATTCAGTTAGCCACATTATAGTTCCGGACCTCTGACTTGTCAAGAGCGCTTTGAATAATATTCTGAATATTTTGCTCCAAAAGTCCCGCTCCAAGAATATTTACCTAGCTAGGGCTAGAGCTTAGCGCTATTTGACTTTTCAGAAAATTGTCATTTATACTTTCGACCAAGAAGATGCGGTCGCCAGGCCCGGGAACTACTTTTTAAGGGCATCGGAACGCACCAAATCAAAATCTGAGGGGGTGTAATGCTTTTCAGGGTGTAGCATACCCGAGAACGTACAAAACGGGGGTAAAGAAAATGGAAAACGAATCAATGGAACAACTGCTTACATATCATCGCGGAGGTCAGTGGTTCAAGTCCTCTACCGCCCACCATATGAATTCGTCTTCGCAAGGTAATCGGTCTGAGGAACTCCTCAATATACGCGAACTGCATGAAGTTTTACTCGGGCCGGAGGGGAGGCGAAGGTTGATGCTGCGGAACCTGCCAAACACTGAGTTAGTTCGGCTGTATGATAGTGAACTGGTTCTCAAGCTTCATAATGCTAAGAACCTGCGCGATACCAGGAACATATTATCACGCTATATGAGCTATCTCGGTTCTTATCCACCTTCTCCTGAATTAGCTATAAGCTTCCTCGCTCAATATACTAGCAAAAAAGCCCCTACGCTTTACCGCTATACCCAGATGATCCGGGGATTCATGAAATGGTATGGTGAACCGATTGATGATGTCAAAATCAAAGTGCCTAAAACGCTGCCTCCTTACACTGAAGACGGCGACATCGAAAAGCTGCTCGCGGCAATCCCCAAGAAACGAAGCCACAAGGATTGCGTCGAACGGGACCAGTTGATGGTATTGTTAGCCTGGAAAACCGGTCTACGCCGGGTGGGGCTAGCCAATCTCTTAGTAAGGGATATACACAAGGATTCTTTGATAGTCTGAGGGGGTAAAGGCAAAAAGGACAGAATGGTTCCTTTGACTTCAGATGTAGCCGCCAAGTTTCATCAGTTTATCAAAACAAAGGGGCCTGACGAACGAGTATTCGGACTCACCCCGGAAAGCCTTGGCATGAAAATAAAACAGCTCGCAGTAAAGGCCGGACTAAGCAACCTTCATACCCACACTCTTCGCCACAAGTTCGCCACCGATGTGCTGGAGTCTGGAACCAATGTTAAAGTGCTTCAGTCTCTGCTGGGACACGAGAACGTGAATACCACCGAAGTATATTTGTCCCTGACCGACCGTGAACTGTACGCCGCCGCCAAGAGGCTGGATGAACGCAATTACAAAGCCTCAAAAGAGACCGGACAAGAAAAACAGGATTCAGGGAAAAATAATGCTTGCGACATCCCTAGCGGCTCTGCCAGCGGAAGCCATGAGCCCTGGACTGAAGCTTTAAGAGTCGCGCTTGATCCGGCTAACCTGTGCCAATTACTAAAACCGGAGAAAGTCGAAGAAGTACAATTATCCAGCCTACCGGTAATAAACAGGGCTATCGCAAACGAGATCTGAGGACTTTCGGTAAATAAAACACGTCACCGCAAACACCAGGTAAAACCGCACGGGATAGTTTTAACATAATAGATTCAACGCCACTAGCTGTATTCATAGATTTCGGTTTTACCAGAGCTGCTGAGACTAATCCTGTAGAGAGCAGGCCACGATGCTAAACAATTCAAGCTATTGTGACCCAATAATTGCCTCAAATGTGACCTGTGGGAAACAATGCCAGCAAATTAGATAGCTATGAAGTCTCATATCAGATTATTCAGGGGATATTTTACAGCCAGTTACAATATTAAACTCTCTTCAACAGACAACATACCTTGCCAATGACAATATCTATGGATTATGTGCTTCAATTTGGTCGTAAAACATATCTTGGGATTGTCTACTTTTTGCAATTTCGGCTGGATAATTTATTTATATTAGATTAAACCTCTTAATCTCGGGTCCAGAGCGTCTCTCAACCCATCGCCAACCATATTGAAAGCGAAAACTACCAGCATAATGGCAATGCCGGGTGCGA
>CAYVPT010000065.1:0-9533 GCA_964453865.1 uncultured Dehalococcoidaceae bacterium | reverse complement strand
CACCTGAGCCTCGGCCGGCTTTATGGCCAGTTCTCTATTATCGAGCCTGGCTACGATGCTCTTGTCCACCGTTTTAACCACCACCTGGTCCATCCTTACTTCGCCCGGCCTTACCTCTATTTTCTCTACCAGTCCGCTGACTTCCTCGGGAGTGATTTCGGACCTGCTTTTTATCAACTCCTCAATCAGTTTTTCTATCTCGTCTCTCAGTTCCTTGAGGCCGGCTATCTGTTTCTCTATCTCAACGTCTTCCATGGCTATCTCGGCAATCCGGAGTCGGTAATAGTCCGTTATCTCCGTGCCGGACTCCACCGCTATCGGCTTCGGCGTAACAACTTCGACGGGAGATGTTTCCGTCGGGGGAACCGTTCCTCCACCACCGCCACTGTCGCTAACGGGCACGCCGGTTTCACATTCTATCCGGAGACGCTTAATACTTCTCTCGAGATTTTCTATTGTAATTTTAAGCTCCTCTTTACCCCGACTGTATCCTTTGTCCTTAAGAGCTTCATCAGAAAGCGCGTACAAATCCTCATAGTATTGCTTCTTTTCTTCCAGGGCTTCCGCTTCCTCGCAAGGACCCAGGCGACGGTGGGTAATCTCGACAGCGGTATTAACCGTTGGAACCTCTTGCGGTGGTTCCATGATTACCACCGGGTCCCTTTCGTCTTCGCTGCCGGGTAGTATTATAACCTGGGGCTCCCCTATTTCTCTCAGGGGCCCTTCGGTATTAGTTATCTCTTCCTGTATCACCCGGATTTTTTCCTGTATGGTTATCGTTATCGCCTGTTCATTATTATTCTCGGCTTCATCTAGCTCCCTCACCAGTTTGTCCAGTTCCTCCATCAGTGAATCATTAACGATAAATACTTCCGGGGTTGTCTGGTTACTGCTGCCCTCAACCGTCGGTATGTCCGGTTCTGTTACCGTCTCTTCATCTTGAGCGAAGGCCGGGGACGCTCCCAGTATCCAGGATATCGAGACCATGGAAATTAGAACGATGTATAGTAGCTTTTTCATTTTACTTTACCTCCTTTTTCAGGTTTGCGGTAGACCTTGACTGGCTGATGTAGATTAGACAATTTGCTTTTCACTCTACCTCCCTTCTTATGGTTATCTCCCGTTATATTAGTAATAACGTTCTTAGCAGGAGAAAGTTAGTATGTATACGAGAATATTTACGCATTGGATGATACGAGCAAATGAGCATTATACCTTTTTCATGATATACTCTATCTACGAATACTAAATTTCAGACCAGAGAAAGGATATATGGTAATGGGCGTTATAAAGATTATGCCGTGTCTGGACATGAAAAACGGCAGAATAGTGAAAGGCATACATTTCGTCGGTCTGAAAGACGCGGGAGATCCCGTTGAAAATGCATCTTTCTATCAGCAAGAGGGCGCGGACGAGTTGGCAATGCTGGATATTGCCGCGACGGTGGAAAACAGGAAGACAAGGCTGGAATGGGTGAGAAACGTATCTTCGGGTATAGATATCCCTTTAACCGTTGGCGGCGGCATCTCTTCTTTAGAAGACATTGAAGTGGTATTGGAGGCCGGAGCCGATAAAGTATCCATGAACAGCGCGGCGGTGAACAATCCGGAATTAGTCAAACAGGCATCCGGGCAATTCGGCGCAGGTAAAGTCACTGTAGCCATCGACGCCAGAAGAAACAAGGATATGCCTTCCGGTTTTGAGCTGGTCGTGTCCGGTGGCACGAAGCCGGTGGGGAAAGATGCGGTATTATGGGCAAAACAATGCCAGGAGCTTGGCGCCGGTGTGATACTGCCCACCAGTATGGACGGAGACGGTACGCAAACCGGCTATGACCTGGAATATACCAGAGCCATCTCGGATGCGGTCGAGCTTCCCGTGGTGGCGTCCGGAGGGGCGGGAACACTGGAGCATTTCTATGACGGGGCGGTGAAGGGGGGAGCCGAGGTGTTATTAGCTGCTTCGGTGTTTCACTATCGTATCCTCAGCATCAAACAGGTCAAGGAATACCTTAGAGATAAGGGACTGCAGGTCATTTTATAAAATAATCACTAACGGGAGAATAATGAATCAGACAGGACTTACGAATATGGATAATAAAAGGACGGAACTGACACCGGAAGAAAAACGCGAGGAAAGGTTCGAACGCTGGCTTTCCCCACCTGGTATCAAATTTTCCAGCGCGGAAGCCGAGGAGGGATATAAGAAAAGAGCAACACGGTTTATCAAGACCATGAAGCTTGAAAAGCCCGACCGGGTACCGCTTATGTTACCGGTGGGGGGTTTCCCGTTATATTACTACGGTATAACGCTTAAAGAAGCAATGTATGACAACAAAAAACTCTGCCAGGCATACCGGAAATTCTTTGATGACTTTAAATCAGACACCTTTGCCGGCGCCATGGCATTTTCCGGGAGGGCTTCCGAAATCATCCAGAGCCTTTCTTCAAGATGGCCGGGGCACGGCCTTCCCGACGATGCCAGCATAAGTCAGTTCGTCGAAGACGAGTACATGAAAGCGGACGAATACGATATGTTTCTTAATGATTTATCCGACTACTGCCTTCGCTATTATCTGCCGCGTTCGCTTGGTGCGCTGGCACCTTTCGCCAAATTCTCTCCCCTTCCATTTATACTGGGCATGCCCGACCGGTTTCTCGGGCCGGCCGTTATGCCGCAAGTCCGGGCGGCTTTTCAGGCGATAATTGACTACGGCAAAGAGATAGAGGAATGGTCGAAACCTGTAATGGAATTCAACCGCGAAGGTTTAGAGGCCGGATACCCGTCGTTCTTCGGGGGACAGGCCCACGCGCCCTTTGACATCCTGGCCGATACCATGCGGGGCACCCGGGGAATCTTCACGGACATATTCCGGCAGCCGGAAAAGGTCCATAAAGCCATGGAGAAACTGGTGCAGATAAACATCGACTGCGGTGTGCATATGGCCAATGCCTCCGGAATACCCATGGTGTTTTTCGCGCTGCACAAGGGTGACGATACCTTCATGTCCGACAAGCAGTATGAAGAATTCTACTGGCCGACATTCAGGAAAGTTATCATGGGACTGATCGAAGAGGGCTGCGTCCCTTTCCTGTTCGCCGAAGGGAGATACACCAACCGGCTCAAGACCATCAAAGACCTGCCCAGAGGTAAAGTGGTCTGGTACTTCGACCAGACGGATATGTTCAAGGCTAAAGAGGTACTGGGGGATGTCGCCTGCATTGCCGGGAACGTGCCGGCCTCTCTCCTCCGCACGGGTACACCCAAGGCGATCAAGGAATACTGCCGTAAGCTCATCGAGGTCTGCGGTGAAGGCGGCGGGTTTATCCTGACCGGAGGGGCCAGTATCGAAAAGGGAGACCCCGATAACCTGCGTGCCATGATAGAAGCCGCGGAAGAATATGGCGTATATTAATTGAGTAAAAAGCTAATCTGGATACTGCCAGATTATACTGAAGACACATTTTATCGATGACAAAATCCGGTAAAGCATCCCTTGCGGTCATTTTAGCCTCGGCCACTTTGACAGTGATGGCAGGCTCTGTTATTGCCCCGGTCCTCAACCAGATGGGCGAAGGACTCGGAATTGACCCCAGTGCCGCCCGGCTTCTCATAACTACACACGGAATCATGATTGCCATCTGCAGTCCCTTAATCGGTCTACTAATAGACAAAATGGGGGTGAGAAGACCACTAATCCTGGGCCTTATTCTGTACGGACTGGCCGGCGGTTCCGGACTTGTTATTACGAATTATTTTGTGCTGATTGCCAGCAGGATTCTCCTCGGAATCAGTGTTGCCATGATATTCACCTCCGTCACGGTGACAATCCTCAATCTATATGAAGGAACCCAGCGCAACAGGGTAATGGGGTGGAGGGGAAGCAGCAACAGCGTCGGTGGTATAATATGGCCGCTGGTGGGGGGTTCTCTCGGGGTTATTTCCTGGCATCTGCCTTTTGTCGCCTACCTTATCGGCCTTCCTATTGCGCTATTGGCATTCCTCGTTATTCCCGAAACCCACCTGAGCGCGGACCGTCCTGAAAATGAAGCAGCCAAACCCAAACAGGAGTCGACATTCAGTCTGTTCAGAAACATGCCCATACTCTTTCTTCCTTACGGACTTATCTTTGTCGGGAACATCCTTTTGTACGCGATAATCGTGTTCATGCCCAAGGTGGTCGAGCAGTTCGGCATTACCAGTTCTTTCTATGTGGGTACGTTTATCTCGACGGTAGGCGTCGCCGGAGGGGCGGCTTCATTCTTTTACGGAAGGATTAAAGCCAGGCTGTCTTTCAACACAATCATAATAATAGCTTTGTCGCTATGGTCAGCCGGTTTCATCATGATGTCGCAGGCACCTTTCGTGTGGTTAGTTTCGGTGTCTATTATCTTTTTTGGAATCGGCATGGGCATGGTTATACCGACAATCTCGGTATGGGTAGGCGAACTGGTACCGGCTTCGTTCCGCGGCAGGATGACTTCCTATATAACCCTATTCTCATATACAGGACAGTTCCTGTCACCGATAATTTTAAGCCCCATAGAGTCAGCGCTGGGATTGGACGCTCTTTTCCTGGTTACCGGTGCAACCTGTGTTTTTCTGCTGGTACTATTCCTGGTTTTATCACGGAAGTAGGTTGAATGCTTGTTACTAATGTTTTACTGTTTGCTAAATTTCCTGCCATGCCCGACGCTTTCAATCATCCGAATCTTTTCCCCTGGTTTTATCCTCACCTCACCCGCCCAAGGTCTTGACTCTCCCGCGCGCTGTAAGATAGGATGAGAAGAGTTCGCACCTCTGGAAAACAATAGCCTGAATGACTGAAAATAATGGCGTCATCCACACCGAAGGACTAACCAAGCTATACGGCAAGCAGCGGGGTATTCTGGATATTGACCTTGATATCGTGCGTGGTGAGGTCTTCGGCTACCTCGGCCCCAACGGCGCCGGCAAAACGACTACTATTCGCACGCTGCTGCACTTCATCTTTCCCACCCGCGGCCGGGCCACTATCTTCGGTCTGGACATCGGGCAAAAGAGCCTGGAAACACGACGGCGCATCGGCTACCTGCCCGGCGAACTGGAGACATATAATAACCTGACCGGAGCGGAGTTACTGGAGTTCCTCAGCCACCTGCGCGGGGGCGTCGACTGGCAATACGTCAACGAACTGGCCGAGCGTTTTGACTACGACCTTTCGCAGCAAATCAAGACGCTATCCCACGGCAACCGGCAGAAGGCAGGTCTTATCCAGGCCTTTATGAATAAGCCGGAACTGCTTATTCTGGACGAACCGACCATCGGCCTCGACCCCCTGATGCAGCAGGAATTCTACCGTATCGTCGGCGAGGCCAAGACGGAGGGAAGAACGGTTTTTCTATCGTCGCATATCATGCCGGAGGTAGAGCGGGTGTGCGACCGCGTCGCCATTATCCGCGAGGGGCGCTTGATTGCGTTGGAGGACGTCGATGTGCTCAAGGCCCGGGCTATCCGCCGGCTGGAAATTCACTTCGCTACGCCGGTATCACCGGAGCAATTCAGTAATATTGAGGGCGTGCGTGATGTCCAGGTACATGATAATATGCTGACCTGCACCATCGCCGGAGAAATCGATACGCTTATCAAAACAGCCGCGCAGTACCAGGTCGTCAACGTGATAAGCCACGAACCGAATATGGAAGAGATTTTCCTGGCTTATTACACCCAGGAGGACGACAGTGCTGCGTAACATCGTTCTCAAGACCCTGCGCGACCGGCGCCGCTCGCTTCTTTTCTGGGGACTGGGGCTGGCAGCGATTGCCGCCATGATGGTAGCCTTCTATCCGGTCATCCGCGACGCTACATTTATCAGTGAATACCTAGAGTCGTTTCCGGAGGAATTCCTGGCTCTTTTTGCCGGTGAAGTAATTGATTACACCTCACCCGAGGGATTCCTCAACGGGGAGTTGTTCTTCCTGATGTACCCCTTATTACTGCTGGTCTTTGCCGTCGGCTTCGGCAGCGATGCTATCGCCGGCGAGGAGGAGCGCGGTACCATGGATTTACTACTCGCTAATCCTCTTAACCGCTGGCGTATCGTACTGGAGAAATTCGTCGCCATGGTTATCTGTATTCTGCTGCTGACAGCCGTATTCTGGGCTATCCTGGCGATTGGCGGCGCCATTATCGATATGGGTCTTAACCTGGCACGGCTGTGGGCAGTATGTTTCAGCGGTATGCTGCTGGCGTTATCCTTCGGGACTATAGCCTTAGCGGCAGGGTGCGCCCGCGGCAAGCGCGGTATCAGTATGGGTGTCGGCGGGGCATTAGGGGTGTATGCCTATATGCTGAATGCCCTGGGGCCCCTGGTCGACTGGCTGGAGCCGTTCCAGGTAGCTTCGCCCTTCTACTACTATATTGACGCCAACCCATTGGCGAACGGCCTGAACCCGCTGCATGTCGCCGTACTCATCGGTCTGACGGTTGTCTTCCTGGTAATAGCCGTCGTGACCTTCGAAAGACGCGACCTGGCGGTCTAGATGTTTTACCGTTAGGCCGGTCTGATAATGATAAAGCGATACTTTGTAATACCGCCTTAAACTGAGTCACCAGGTAGTCTCAGGGCTTACCGAGCTCCCTTCCTACACGTACCATTCCCATCGGTTTGCCATCGGCATCTCTGACAAGTGACGTACTGATCTGTACCGGATACTTACAGTCCTGTTTGGAGACCATGGTATACTCCCGACATTCGAGATATCCCTTCTCCATAACCCTGGCAACATCGTCATTCACCATTCCCCGCTGTGCCGGATCAATCAGTTCTAAAAAGTGCTTTCCAAGTAATTCATCTTTGCTATCAGCACCGTACATTTCCAGAGTTTTTTGGTTTATATCTATTATGTTCGCGTCAAAATCCGTTATCACAATATAATCCGTGGACATCGATACCGCGCTGGATAAGCGGAACATCTGGTCTTCCAAATATTTATTCTCGGTGATATCACGTAAAATACTTCGTGTATAAACCAACTCGCCGTCTGAAAATTTACATGTCACATTCCCCTCAACGACGACTTTATTCCCCTTTTTACTTATAAAAGCCGTTTTCATCTGGCCGATATCTTCTCCGGCTTCTATCTTTTCAAATATCATTCTGTAATTCACTAAATAGTCAGGATGTATAACGTCAAATACACTCAGGTCTGCAATCTCTTCATCGCTATAGCCTAAAGCCTGTTTCCAGCCGTTATTGACATACCTGAAACGGCCGTCCGGTGTCACCGACTGGATAAGTTCATTGGTATTATCCAGCAGGTCCCGATACTTGTTTTCCGCTTCTTTCAACGCCTCTTCCGCCCGTTTACGCTCGGTTGTGTCCCGGCACACACAGAAGATGCGTTTCTGTCCCTCGAATGTTGCTCCGTTGGTACTTATTTCAACGTCAACATTCGTACCATCCTTGCGTCTCCAGTATGTCTCGAAGTGATCGCCGTCTTCGCCAATATTACGTAACTGTTCCAGCAGTTCCTCGCGCGTCCACCGGGTATCCCAGTCCCACACGTTGAGCTGAAGGACTTCCTCAGGTGAGTATCCGAGAATCTCGGCAAATTGCCGGTTGGCTTCATACACCCTGCCATTCTGCCCCAGGATTACAATCCCGTCTCTTGATTGCTCGATCATGATACGCCGCCAGGTAGCTTCGTTTGATATAACTTCTTGTACTTTTTCGCGTTCGGTGACATCGTTCCAATGTGCCAGATAATATTTGAACTCTCCGTTATGCATTACCCGTACCATATTGATTTCTATCCGGAAGCGCTTACCGTTCTTATTCTGGATAATCTGCTGTGTTATCTTACTGCCACCTGCCATGAATCCTTTCAGCCCGGGCAGTCTCTCCGCCCATCTTTCTTCAGGCCACCACGGAAAGGGCGCTTTGGTACCGGCAATCTCGTCCAGAGAGAAACCGGTCAGCTTTTCAAAAGCCGGATTGACGTATTTTATGGTAGTATCCGGATGAATTACTGTTATCGGATACGGAGCATTCTCCAGAAGACTGGTGCTGAACTCTTCACTTTCCTTAATAGCCTCCAACACCCGCTTGGTTTCGGTGATGTCCTTGGCTACGGATATCATACATTGTTTACCATCAATCAGGATTGGGGCGGCCGAGAACAGGGCAACAATAATCTCACCTGACTTCATACGCAGGTGAGTTTCCTCATTATTAATCCGGCCCTGTTCCTTAATTATATTTACAACTCTCTCGCGCTCCTCTAAACTTGCCCAGCTGTTGAGTTCGGCCGCCGTACGACCCAGCGTTTCTTCGCGGGTGTGACCGGTAATACGGGTGAAACTATCATTAATTTCAACGAATCTACCCTCTTTAAGAGTGGTGATGACGATGGCATCGGGACAGCAACGGAAGGCTTTGTCCAGTTTTTCCTCTGATTCCCTAAGTGCCGTCTCGGCTTGCTGGCGCATGGTGACATGCGTTTCTTGAGTTTCTTTTAAATGTCCGCTGTTATTCGTTGAATCGTTGAGAATTCCCCTGTGGGCGCGCCGGGCTTTCTTGACTCTTATAATTTTCTCACCTATTTTCAAGATATTTGTCATTTTTCCCCTCCAATAGACGAACCCCCAAACACAGCCCAAATATCTCCTGTTTAGCTTCCTGGCCGCTAATACACCAGTTAATTATTCTAATGGTTTTCAGCCAACAAATTGGTAAATTTTAACGCGATTGTTGTAAATAATGTATAAATACCTGAGACATGCGCGGGCCGGTAGCCAGTATTGGCCTCTCTTATAAGAGTTTACTACCGAAAGTCCGGCCATAGTCCTGGCAGGACTTGATACCTTCCGGTGTATCAATAGCAGCCTCTTTAAGATTAAACGAACCCAATTCAAAAGGTTCCATCTTGAACACGTATTCCATCGTTTCCATGATAAACGCCGGCGCATCCCCGCTGTGTGTATACGAGCCGAAAGCGCCGGCTAATTTACCTTCCAGATTCACCTTCTTGGCCATGAAAAGAAAGGTCTTCATATTACCGGCCATATCCCGATGATATGTCGGCGAACCGAAGATATACCCGTTAAATCCCTCTAAACCATCGGCTTCCTTGATGTTTGAGATATTTTTTACCACCGCCTCACACCCGGCAATACGGACTCCTTCACCGATGTATTGAGCCATTTTCTCGGTATTACCGGTCATGCTTGCGTAAGCTATCAATACCCTTGCCATGTCATTACCTCCTGCTTAGTTACCTGATTTGAAAATAGCACAAAATACAAAATTGAGTCAAAGTGAGGAGAAAATCCAAAAAAGAAGTGACAGCGGTGGGATTTGAACCAGCCATTTGAGGCTTCTTGATCTTTTACAGACTACAGAAATCATGAAGCTATCGCAAAACCATCGCATAATTCATGCATAATTGTTAAGCAATCATTCGAAAATTTTCATTATAGATCCTGATGTAAACCGGAAAACGACATTGGCTAGCTTTTAAATCCCGATAATTGGTAGAATAGACCAACGGACA
>CAYVPT010000064.1:3312-9537 GCA_964453865.1 uncultured Dehalococcoidaceae bacterium | reverse complement strand
ACTGGCAACTTTTATTAAGAACCGTGAAAAATCGCTTTAACCCTTGACAACAATTCGCCCATAAGTTATACTTATAGGTAAGTATTATGCAAAGAGGTGAATAGTGGCAAAGGTAACAATAACGAAGCTAAAATGTAAGCGCTGTGGTCATAGTTGGGTGCCCCGGAAGGCAGAGATAACTATCTGTCCCAAGTGTAAATCACCCTACTGGAATAAACCACGAGTTAAGGAGGGATGAGGATATGAGAGTAGCATTATACGCCAGGGTGAGTACAGACAAGCAGGCTGAGAAACGAAGTCTACATAGGTAGAATGCATCAATTCAGGCAGTATCGTGTTGAGCCCAAGTTGCGGCGGCAGTCATCAACGAGAAACAGAAAGACGTCTCATGTTCTTCGTCCCAGGGATGAATGGATAACAGTAAATGTACCTTCGCTGGTTCCATTAGAACTATTTGAGGCTGTGCAGAGGAAGCTTAAAACGAATGCAGACCTATCCAGAAGAAACACGAAGAGAGTATATCTGTTATCCGGGCTTTTATTTTGCTCTCAATGTGGTGGCAGGATGGGGGAACATGCCATTCATGATGTACCTTACTACCGATGTTATCGCAAGTATAACCCCGATAGAGTTCTCCTTGACCCAAGTGGCAAACCACAACCTTGTTCATGCCCTGAGGTTAGGGCTGAGGCAGTAGAACCGGTAATCTGGGACACGATTTGCCAGCTCATCAGGGACCCGGATTTTCTCATCAAGGAGCTTCGTAAGCGTAATGCTGACAATTCACAGGCAAAGGAGATTCTGGAGAGAGAACTGCAGCTTTGTCAGGCGAGGCTAAAAGCGATACCGGATGAGCAGAGGCGGTTGGTAGAAGGCTACCGCAAAGGATTATATGCCGATTTCATGATGCGTGAGGATATGGAGATAATCCAGCAGGAACAAGGTGAATTAGAGAAGCGTAAGATGGAACTGGAGAGGCAGCTTATCCAAAGGCAACTAACGGAAAGCCAAGAGACCAGGATTAGAAGCTTTGCCAAGAAGATTAGCTCAGGGTTGGACACCCTGGACTTTGCTGGCAAGCAAGAATTATTGAGGCTCCTGATTGAGAAGGTAATATTTAATGGGCAAGTTGTTGAGATTCATACTATTATAGCTCCCAATGAGCAATTGCATCCAGTACGCCGAGGGGGATACAGGGGGTGGATTGATATAAAACAACTCCCCCTTCCCTTTATAAATACCCAAGGGAAGGGGGTTCATCCTGAAGGTTCACCTGAAGGGAAACAGGGGGATAGGTTCACCTTCTTTTATCGACTATCAGCGGTGTAGTGCCTGTTTTAAAGCCTGGTTGAAATCGGCGGTAAATTGCCGGGCAACATAAGCCTCCGGCGCCATCCCGTCGAAGGCATGGCAGGCTCCCGGATATACATGAAGCTCGGTAGGAACGCAGGATTCGATGAGACGCCGGGCGTAGGTTATATTCTCCTGTGAAAACAGGTCGAGTTCCCCCACGGCAATATACGCGGGAGGCAAACCCGCCAAGTCGGTAGCTCTCATGGCGGCGGCATAGGGGGATATATCTTTACCTCCCGGCTCGCATCCCAGGTATACCCGCCACCCCATCAGGTTGCTTTCCCGGGTCCACATAAGGGTATCCGGCAGCGTATCGCTGGCCGGGGTGATATTGCAGTCGTCAATCATGGGATAGATAAGGAACTGGAACATGACGTCTACTTCGGCGCGGTCGCGTGCCAGTAGCGCCAGTCCGGCGGCCAGCCCGCCCCCGGCGCTGGCTCCGCCGATAGCAATGCGGGTCTTATCAATGCCGAGTTCGTCGGCATGGGACGCCAGCCACTTTAAAACTGCGTAGCAGTCCTCCAGCGGGGCCGGAAAGGGATTCTCCGGTGCCAGGCGGTATTCGACAGATACCGTGACGCATTCGCCCGCCAGAGTGTAGAGCTTCGATGATATATCATCCTGCTCGATGCTGCCGAGCATGTAGCCGCCGCCGTGAATCCAGAGCAGGGCCGGGAGCGTGTCCGGTCGCTCTGTTTTCCGGTAGATACGAATGTTTACATCGGGAGCATCTGCCGGACCGGGCACCGTCCGGTCTTCGGTGGTGACCCCTTCGATAACGGGCATATTTTTTTTCATGGCAGCCATCATCTCCGCCGATTCAGCCCGCATTTTGGGCAGGTCTTCCAGGTTCATACTGCCACCCATTACTCTCATGAACATCTCCAGTGGTTTCACGAGCTCGGGGTCTAGCCGGTTCATCATGTCCTTACTCACTTCGCATCTCCTTGAAACAACACTCTGATTTCCGTGATTTCCCCCCACTCCCCTCGTTTGTTATCTTTACCCACCCTTACCGCCCTCGCACTGTCTGCGGCTTATCCCGTACGTTTGCCTCGCCCCTTTAATCCCCTGATACTCTGTCATTCCGGCGGAGGCCGGAATCCAGTCCCCCGCCCCCCTCGGTTGTTATCTATTCCCACCCGGGACGCCCTCGCACTATTGTCTGCTTATCACGTAGAATTTCCCCAGTTATTTTCTTATTGGTTATTTATCTAAAGCTTGCCCGGCGTCGGCGGCGGACTCCCGAGCGGGCGGATATCGCAGAGTATTATCGGGCGGTCAATCCTGGTGATGACCAGCGGGCAGTGGGCCAGACCGCCGGGTACGACCACCGCCGTCGGTGCTGTAATCACGTGCCTTTCCATCTCTTTACCCAGGTATATCTCCGCCTCTCCCCCCAGATAACTCAGGTCGTTGAGGTCTGTCCCTATAAAGGTCAGGATTTCCGGCCTGGGGTGTACGTGCGGTTTGTCCGGCTCCGGCCCGAACCGGTAGGGCGCTTTCTTGATGCTCTCGCACATTATCAGGAAGTCGAACAGCGTTTCACTAGGCCGGATAAATGACAGCGACCCTCCGGAGTCGTCCCGGTTCTTGGGTCCGTAGCTCCAGGCTCCCTTCCGCGTGAATGCCAGGTTGATAACGTTGTCCCGGTACTTGGCGATGAAGCTCATTACCGGGCTTTTCTCAAGCGCCTTTTTATCGGCGGGCAGCGCCGTCTCCTTATATTCGGCGGCGCAGGAGACCGTCAGGAAAACGAACCGTTTGTCCATTTTGACAATGTTGGCCGGGAAATGCGGCATTCCTTTAGGCACGGCCACCGCCGTCGACGTGGTAATCATGTGTTTTTCGCCTTCTTCTCCCAGGCAGAGCTCCACCTCGGCCCCCAGCTCTCCCATATCGGTGGCGTCCGCCCCCAGCCAGAGCATCACCTGGTTAAAGTCATGTACGTGCGGGGCGTTGGGTTCATTGCCCATGTTGCCGGGTGCCCAGTAAGCCCCGTATTCGATGTGGGCGTCCAGCCCGAGAGCCGCGCCGTCCAGGGTGGTCACCTGACGGTAAAAGCCCGGCCCGTTATCCCGGAAGGTTAGTTTCTTGATATATTGCCCGTATTTGGTTGCGGTCATGTGGAATCTCCTTTAGCTTTAGCGGTCGTCAGCATGGTATACGAGAGCCGGTAGCTTTGTCAAGAAATCCGATAGGTGTCTGTCTAGGTATATATGCCTATTTATTACCGTCGCAGTCTAAGTATAAAAAGATAGTCTGTATTCGCGTATTTTAAGTATTTTACAGGTACGTATTAAGTATCGCGGCGGAAGCCGCTTTTTAGCTTTCGATAGTAAGCTAATAGTGGAAATAAAAAACAGGAGGTGAAGATAAATGGAAACCGCACTGATAGTAGCACTGGCAGTAGCCATCCCGGTAGTCCTCTTCCCCGCAGCTTTCGTCTGGTATCTCAATATCGGGGGCATCGTCGAAGCCGTCCGTGAGGCAAAAGCAGCCAGAGCAAAGAAAACCGTCAAAGTGGTTGCCTAGTAAACAATCGCCCGGACAATGAGAAGGAGGTAAAAAGCTGAACTCTAGTAAAATTAAAATCAGGGACTCCAGCTGAGGTCGGATACAAAGAAAAAAGTATCCGGCCTCGCTGTTTTATTGGTATCTATAGACATACCCCGTCTCAAATACTATAATCTCAATTAGTTATGGATTCACCTTCTAAACGGCAAATTCTCTTTACATCGGCGGAAATAGCGTCCACTGTCGAGCGCCTGGCTGCGGAAATCTCCCGTGATTACCGGGATGATAATCCTCTATTCATCGGTATCCTCAAAGGCTCTTTCGTGTTTATGGCCGACCTTGTTCGCCGACTCGATTTTCCGCTGGAACTGGATTTCATCCGCCTGTCCAGCTACGGCAGCGGCCGTGAGACCTCCGGCGCTGTCAGGGTAGTGCAGGGCCTTCGTTCTACGGTTAAAGGACGCCACGTGCTGGTCGTCGAGGATATCGTTGACACGGGAATCACCGTGGCTTTCCTGCTTGATTACCTGAAAAAGAAAAGGCCCGCCTCGCTCCGGCTCTGCACGCTGCTGGACAAGCCTTCGCGACGCCGTGTGCCAATAGAAATCGATTGTCTTGGAAATACTGTCCCGGACAAATTCATCGTCGGTTATGGGATTGACTACGATGAGAAATACCGCAATTTGCCTGATATCTACTTTCTGGAGGAGTAGCCGATGCCCGATGATATCAGCGATATTCAGGCCTTCTACGAGGGTTATGCCGAACAGGAAGACGGACGACTGGACCGGCATCAGGTCGAGCGCGATGTTACTTGGCGCTATCTGGATAAATACCTCCCTCCTCGCGGTAAAATTCTGGAAATTGGCGCGGCCACGGGTGCCTACACCATCCCTCTAGCCCGGTGTGGCTATAGTGTGACCGCTGTTGATTTTTCGCCGAAACTAATAGAAATGTGTCAAAAAAGAGTCGCGGAAGAAAAGCTTAGCAAAAGGGTGTCCTGTCTTGTCGCCGATGCCCGGGACCTTCATAATATCACAGATAATGACTATGATGTCGTCCTGCTCATGGGACCGCTTTATCACCTTGTCCTGGAAGAAGACCGTAAAAAAGCATTGCAGGAGGCTTTTAGTAAACTGAAGCCGGGCGGTGTGATATTCTCCGCATTTGTCAGCCGCTACGGCATTTGGGGCCAGATTATGAGAGACCTTCCCCATTTTATTGAAAATCGAGCCGGGGTACGGTTAGTGCTTGATGAGGGGCGTGATACCGAGGTGCCTGTATATAAACAGGGCTTTCGCGGTTATTTTGCCACGGTGCCGGAAATCGTACCTCTTCATGAAAAAGCTGGCTTTAAAACTCTGGTATTGGCTGGCGTCGAGCCGGGTGGCGTTTACGACCAGGTTTACCAGGAACTTCAGGGTGAAAGACGCCGGCTATGGCTGGATTTGCTTTTTACCATCAGCACCGAGCCGTCCGTCATTGGGGCATCCTGCCATCTATTGTATATCGGGGTAAAGGAGTCGTAGTTGATTGATAATATGCGCCTGATTTCCATCGCCCGGGGTGACTCCCCCGCCGATTTGCTGTTTACTAACGCCAGTATCGTCAACACCTTCAGCGGCGAGATTGAGAAGGGAAACGTGGCTGTTTACGATGGTCGCGTGGCCGGTATCGGCGACTACACCAAAGCGAAGGAAATAGTAGATTTAAAAGGTAAATATCTGGCACCCGGCCTGATTAACGGTCATACTCACCTGGAAAGCTCCATGCTCGATGTCGGACAATACGCCCGCGCCGTCGTGCCCCGCGGCACATCGGCTATTGTCACCGACCTCCATGAAATCGCCAATGTATGTGGCGTTGAGGGCATCAGGTACGTGCTGGACTGCGCCCGGCGTTTGCCCCTCGACCTCTTTTTAATGGCCCCCTCCTGCGTGCCGGCCACTCACCTGGAAACCTCCGGGGCTTCTCTAGGCCCCGAAGACATTAAAAAAGTCCTGCGATATCGTAATTGTATCGGACTCGGCGAGGTAATGAACTACCCCGGCGTCCTCTCCGCCGATGCCGCCATGCTGTCTAAAATTACCTTGTCCCGTGGTAAAATCGTCGACGGACACGCCCCCGGCGTTTCCGGCAAAGACCTTAATGCCTATATCGGCGCGGGTATCGGCTCCGACCACGAGTCGGTGTCCCTGTCCGAGGCCGCCGAAAAGCTGCGGCGGGGCATGTACGTCATGATTCGCGAAGGCTCCACGGAAAAGAACCTGGAAGCCCTGTTGCCCCTGGTCACGGACAAGACCTGGCCGCGCTGTTTCTTTGTGGTGGACGACCGCCACGCCGGGGATATCC
>CAYVPT010000064.1:0-3302 GCA_964453865.1 uncultured Dehalococcoidaceae bacterium | reverse complement strand
ATATCGATGCCGTGGTGCGTAAAGCGATAAGGATGGGACTCGACCCCGTTCGGGCGGTTCAAATGTCGACAATCAATACCGCCACCTATTTCCGGCTCGACAGGCTGGGGGCGGTAGCTCCGGGCTATTCCGCCGATTTCATCGTTCTGGAGAGCCTCGAAGATCTAAAAATAGACATGGTCTTCCACCGCGGTCGCCTGGTGGCTCAGGGAGGTCAACCCCTTTTCCCCGCCTACCGCCCCGCCGGTGACGGCCTGACTCACACGGTTAACGTGAAACCGTTTAACGTTGGTTCTCTGAAACTCCGGTCAAGAGGTGATACGTTCCCCGTCATCGAGGTTATCCCCGGCCAGATAATCACCCGGAAAAAGACGGTGAAAGTAAAGGTGGTTGATGGCTGTGTTGTATCTGATGTCCGCCGCGATGCCCTGAAAGCCGTCGTGGTGGAGAGGCATAAAGCTACGGGCAATATCGGCCGTGGGCTGGTGACCGGCTTTGGTCTTAAAAAGGGTGCCCTGGCTTCCTCCATCGCCCACGATTCGCACAATATCGTCGCCGTCGGCGTCGCTGACGGGGATATCTTTACCGCCGTCAAGGAGGTCGAGCGCCTTCAGGGCGGGCTGACGGTGGCGGCGGACGGCCGCGTTGTCGTTAGTCTGGCGGCGCCGGTCGCCGGACTGCTTTCCCGCGAGCCTCTGGAAAATGTCGTCGCCGGACTGGAGAGGCTGGAGCGGGCCGCTAAAGACCTCGGTGCGACCCTGCCGCAACCCTTCGCCGCCCTGTCGTTTTTAGCCCTGCCCGTCATCCCCGAACTGCGTCTGACCGACCTCGGCCTGGTGGACGTTAACGCCTTCAAATTGCTAGAATTATATAATTAATCACCCCATCCCCTTTATCCCCTTCCCCTTCTCCTTCACCCTGCCTCGCAAGGAGAGGGGGATACAGGGGGTGAGGTTTAATGAATGTTATCTGGAATAATTTGGTTGAAATAACAAAGGAAACGTATGCGTCACTCTAACATCGAACCCGCCTTTGAGAACCGCTATGACGCCGGCCGCCAGCTCGCCGAAAAGCTTTCGGAGTACGCCGGTAAATCGGTGGTGGTTCTCGGTATCCCCAACGGCGGCGTTGCCGTCGCCCTCGGCGTCGCCCTGTCGTTGAACGCTGAACTCGACCTCGTTATCTCGCGTAAAATACCCCTTCCTCTCTCCCCCGAAGGCGGTTTCGGCTCCGTAACCGATGACGGCACTACCATTTTCGATGAGGAAGTCATTAAAAAAGCCGGCCTGAGTGAGCAGCAAATCAGCTATCAGGTGAATAAGGTGAGGTCGGATATCCGCCACCGCAGCCTGCTCTATCATACGGACCGCCGCCCCATATCCATCTCCGGGCATACCGTAATCGTTATCGATGACGGTCTGGCTTCTGGCTATACCATGCGGGCGGCTATCGAGTCCCTGCGCCACCGCAAGCCGGATAAGGTCGTCGCCGCCGTGCCGGTAGGCCCCGAGCCTGTCGTTATGGCTTTACGCGAGGTCGCCGATAAGGTAGTCGCCTGCGTCGTTAGTAAAGAGACCCGGTTCTATGTCGCCGACTACTACCGGTACTGGCACGATATCACCGACGCCGAGGTGCTCCACTGTCTTAAGGAATGGCGTATGCGCCGCCACGGCCCCGTGATCGACCTGCCGGAAAAGAAGCAGGAATCGTTATAAGTTACGTTTAAAATTGGCAGGGTCGGTTGTTACTTGGGTGGCTGTACGTCTTTGAGGGCTTCTGAAGCCGGTTTACCCCCCACCCCCCAGTGAGTTTTGGGAATTTCGTAAACGATTACTTCCACGGCATTTTCCGGTACGCCTATATCCACCATTACATCGGTGATACCCCGTATCATCTTTTTAACCTGCCCCTCTCCTACCCCCTCCCAGAAGTCCACGCGAACTATAGGCATTTGTCACCTCCCGGCTGGATTTTCCATTCGAGTGCAGTGTTAAATATAGACCTGTCGAATGGAAAAATCAATATGGAAAAATATAGGTTTTATTTGCATTTGGTTGCTATCCTTTTTATAATGTTTTTTAAATGAAAACGGCGGGTATAATTGTTGGCATTCTTATAGGCGATTTACTCTTTACTGGTTTGGTCATTCAAGTAACAGGGTGGCCTGTGTGGGCTGCTGCGCCCGTTTATATTGGAATTATTGTTATCGTCATTATTAGTATTCTTATACTTAGAAATAATTAATGCTGCCAAAACTAAAAGATAGATACCACCCCTTTTCCCCTCCCCCGTCGTGTGTTATCTTTTCCCACCATGCCGCCCTCGCACCATCAACTGCTTAGCCCTGTAAATACTATCCATAAATCCCTGGTGGTGGGGGGAAAAGGTCGCGGTCGTCTATTTCTCTCCACGCATTCATCACTAGCCTTTATGAAGCAAACTAATAATATAAAGGATTTAATTTGTAAAAATCCCCCCTTCCTTTAATGAAGGCTTTGCCCTACAAGTGAGGCTTGCCCCAATAGTGGGAGAGTTGCCCCAAAAGTCAGGGCTTTATTCAGAAATGGTTGTTACCATATATGTATGGTACTATACTGCCAGAATGGAGGCTATTAGGGAAAACACAGCACCAGATAATCTTAAAAATGTATTTAAGGAAGCATTAAGAGAAGATAGAGAAGAACAGGACGCAAGTAAACGTAAGGTTAAAGGGGTAAACAATGGGTAAACCGCAAACAAAGATTCAGAAAAGGGAGAATAAGAATAAGCCACAATTAACAGAAGACCGAGTAAGGGAAATAGTAAGGGAGGAAATTGCTAGGGGATACGCAAAAGCACTCGAAAAGGTTAATCAAAATGGGAGGGCTAAGGATAATCAAGTTTGATACACTTAATCCCTGATTGTTCAGCTAATGCCAAACAATCATTATAAAATTTGGTTGCGTCTTCTAAAGGAGTATCAGATATTTGTACTTTTGCATGGGTTGCCGCTGCACTTATATTGAGTTGTTCTAAGGCATCCTTATGCTTTTTTGAAATTAACAAATGATTTACTTGAGAGACTGTAGATACTATGATGAACTCACTTAATTTACGTTGCATCCATATAAAATGCTCACCAGACAAGTCATCAAATTTCCTGCTTAAATCATCTATTCTATCACTCAAACGGTTTATTTGGTCTTGGAATGTCATTAATTCTAGACTATCAATACGGTTAGATAATTTTGTAAATTTCCCTTTGACTGATTTTATTTCCTTCTGGATATTAGGCACTATTTCAGTGAGGTCAGCCATGTCTT
>CAYVPT010000063.1:0-9565 GCA_964453865.1 uncultured Dehalococcoidaceae bacterium | reverse complement strand
GTAACACTGATGTTGTCGGCTGGCTGTGCCCACGAAGTTCCTCCCGAGACAGAGGTGGTAAGTTCCTGTGTTACCTGCCATACTGACCAAGATACTCTGCAGGAAGTTGCTTCACCGGAACCCGAAGCAGCAAAATCGGAAGAAACCTCTGGCGAAGGCTGAGGCGGTGAGCTACCTCCGTTGGAGGTATGGGAAAAGGTCTTCGTCAAGGATGCCGAGTTCCTGCAAAGCACCCATGGCAAAGTTGGCTGCGTTATCTGCCACGGCGGCGATAGCCTTGAGGAAAATAAAGACCTGGCTCATGTAGGACTGATTATCGACCCGTCCGATGGCAACTGCAACACCTGCCACATGGACGTCGCCCATGTTAACGAGATGAGTCTCCACACCAATCTCACCGGATTCAAGACTGCCCTTGAAGCTAGGGGCGGCGACGTGTCGGAGGGTTCACCGCTGGCCGAGGTAATGGAAAACCATTGTAACGAATGCCACACCTCCTGCGGGCAATGTCATGTCAGCCGACCGGATGAGCTTGAAGGCGGTCTCGTTTCCGGTCACAAGTTCCGTGAGACTCCGTCCATGCAGTACAACTGTATCGCCTGTCACGGCTCGCGCGTCGGTGATGAATACCTTGGCAATAACGAGGGCATCCCGGCCGATGTCCACTGGACCCAGGAGACGATGCTTTGCACCGATTGCCACACCGATGTGCTGCACGGTTCCGTTGAGATGGCCGATACCCGTTACGATAATCCGAATGCCGCTAGCTGCGAAGACTGCCATGAGGACGTCTGGGCAAATACCGATGGCAATCCCCAGCACGAACAGCACCTTGGCGACCTGTCCTGCCAGGTCTGCCACTCGTTGTCCTACAAGAACTGCTATGGCTGCCACGTCTCCATCGATCCCGAGGGACTGCCCTGCCGCACCAGCGAGCCTTCTGTCATGCAGTTCGAAATCGGCAACAATCCGTTGCGTTCCTCGGAAAGGCCTTATCAATATGTAGTACTCCGCCACGTGCCGACCTGTTCCGGTACCTGCGATTTCTACGGCGAGAGTCTGTTCCCGGATTTCGATTCCGTTTCAACCTGGAAGTATGCTACTCCGCATAATATACAGCTTAAAACTCCTCAGAACGAGAGCTGTGATGCCTGTCATGGCAACAGCGATTTATTCCTGACCCAAGAAGACATCCGGGATGAGGAAAAGACAGCTAATGAAGATGTCATCGTAAACGAATTTCCTGAAACTGTAGGGAAGTAATTGTTTTATGGAGATAAGTCGTAAGGATTTCCTCAAAGGCGCTGCCGGGGCAACCGGCCTGCTGTTACTGAAGCCGGCCTCCAAAGCCCTGGCAAAAGATTCGCAGACCGGTCAGGGTATGGCCATGCTGATTGACGTTAGTAAATGTGTGAACTGCTGGTGGTGCTATGCCGCCTGCAAGGAGTACAACAAGCTTATGGAAACCGTTAAGCCAGACCTGTCCGACCCCCCGGAGCTTTCTCCTGAAGTATGGACGACCCTCCACCCGGTACAGAAAGATGGCGAATGGATATCCAGAAAGAAGGCATGTAACCACTGTACCGAGGCCGCCTGTGTCGAGGTCTGCCCCACCGGAGCGTTGAGTTATAACCCGATGGGTTTCGTCCAGTACGATAAAGAGAAATGTTCCGGCTGCGGTTACTGCGCCGAATTCTGTCCCTTTGACGTACCGCAAATGGAGGTAAATAAAGTAACCGGAGTGGCTATCATGAATAAATGCACCTTCTGTCATGACCGTGTTACCGCTGGTGAACAGCCTGCCTGTGCCGCCGCCTGCACTACCGGAGCCATCAAGTACGGTAAGCGTGCCGAATTAGTCGCCGAAGCGGAGGAAAGGGTTACCGAGTTGAATCAACAGAACGTCCCGGCCTCGGTTTACGGTGTTAATGAACTGGGCGGCCTGCATGTAATGTACGTCCTTAATGACACTCCGGAAGTATACGACCTCCCCATCGATCCCCAGGTACCCGCTGCCAGCACCGTCCGTAATATATTTAAGTGGGTTGGTTCCGGCCTGGCGATTGCCGCCGTGGCCGGCTTCGGATTGAACTACCTGGTAGCCCGGCTGAGAATGAGAAGGGAAGCAAAGTAATGACGGAAGCAAGAGTGGTCGAACGTTTTAGGAAACGTACCGTCTGGTTTCACTGGATTCATACTACGGCTTTTCTGGTATTGCTGGTTACCGGGGCGATTTTGTTTTTCCCCGGTCTGGGCGGTCCCGCTGCAGGTGGTATTACCAGGTCTATCCATCGTATCGCCGTGGTGTTCTTCGTCGGGGCGCCGATAGTGTATTTCATTCTAAATCCTAAAATGTCGTTAAAATTCATTAAAGAAACTTTTACGTGGGGCAAGGATGATATCCAGTGGGTATACAGCGCTCCCGATTATTATTTCGGTGGTGATGAGGAGAAAATGGCGCCGCAGGGACATGTGAATACCGGGCAAAAGATGTGGCAATTCATCGTGCTGGTTACTGGAATCATTTTTATAGTATCCGGCTTTTTCATGTGGTTCCTCAAGGATACTCTATCTCCGGGGTTTTTTCAGTGGTTCGTGGTTATTCATGATATTGCTTTTATTGTGGCTTTGTTGATGTTGCTGGTACACATTTACCTGGGGGTTATCCATCCACGGATGACGGAGTCGCTTCGTTCGATGTGGGATGGCAAGATCTCAAAGAACTATGCCAGAAACCACTACGGTAAGTGGTACGATGAGGTTACTAAGCGAAAGAGCTAACAGATTGCTCCTAGCGAATGCTTGAATCCCTTAATCTATTGGATTGATATTTTATCTATTCGCCTAAATGAACCCGACCCCACACGCCTACTACCCGTACCATAGATTCATAGACATCGGGGTCAGACTTTCTGCCTTTAGGAGTACAAAATTTTATATAGTTATTCAGCACCAGTGCCCCCACACTATCAATGGCTGAACGAACTGCCGCTAACTGGGTAACGATACTCTCACATTCACGTTCCTCAGCGACCATTTTTTGAAGACCGCGTAACTGTCCCTCTATTCGCTTGAGTCGCTTGACTATTGCTTCTCTTGTCACTTCGGTTGCCTTATCGTTTGCCATGGTATCCTCCGTTAAGGATCATTTACAAAAAACATTTTCTCCCGTTATTTTACCTTAGAAGCTCGGAAAATCCAATGAAGGGTATTGACATCGGTAAAGAGGAGTGATATGCTATACCCCAGTAGGGTATCTTCGGCTTAGTTACCCTAATGCTCCAGTGAGTTGCCCGACTCGACGCTGAGTCGGGTAATTCATTTTTACTCACCCTTTCGAGTCCGCTCGCTTCCGAAATCTTATAATCCCCGAAATGATGTTCATTCTCGGTACTTTTTGCATATAATCCCGATAGTCATTACCAAATCGCTCAACTTTAATATTTGATGGTCATATATTATAAAGACTAATTTGTTAAGGATAGAATGGATAATTGATATGAAAAAATCAGTGGATCGCCGTATCGTAAAGCTGGCCGAGCAGCTGGAGATTGCGAAGATTGACAAGAAGATAATCGACCGGATTATGGAGGGTGGTGAAGACATACGCGGAAAAACCAGTCCTGAAGCAACGGCCGATTGGTTTAGAGGAGCCATGATTAAAATGGATGAGCTCCTCGATATTGAGACCAGAAAAGCCGTGCGTGAGGGTTGTGCCTGTCATCGGGGTGGAATAAAACAAAGAACCTGCACGAAAATTGCACAGGAGAACGAATCTCTGGAGGAAAGAATAAAAGCCGTCAGCAATTTAAAATACATCTGTGGTAGTGTAACCTTGAAGGAAGATGGAGAAATTATTTCGTGTCCTGACCCTGATGACCGCTACTATGCGTATGCCTGCCAAAAGCCAAAGAGCCTATATCGATTACATATTGCTATTGCTGCGGCGGTCATGTCAAACATCATCTGCAAACCGCCCTCGGCCGGAAACTGGACGGCACAGTGATTTCCTCGCCTCTTTCCAGCGGAGGTAAATATCCTTGTACCTTTAGCTTTCGGATAAAGGAATAGAATTTCAGAGGAGGGGATAAATGAGCGAAATACCGGAAGCCGAAAGTCTAGCAAGGCAACTTACTGAGAAAGTCAAGGGCAAGAAAATTGCGGGAGTAGTCGCCGGTCTCTCTCCGCATAAGTTCGCCTTTTACCACGGCGACCCGAAGGATTATGATGCTCTACTGCGCGGAAAAACCATTGGTACAGCCGTAGCCCGCGCAGGCATGGTGGAAATACAAGCTGGTGATGCCGTGCTTGTATTTGGTTGTGTATCTCCAAGGTTTCATACCAGAGATGAAAAGCGCCCCCGGAAGCACCATCTGCTGATAGAGTTCGAGGATGGCACTGCCATCAGTGCTACCGTTCAGTTATATGGCGAATTATACTGCTTCAAGGAAGGTGACTTTCATAATCACTATTACGATGTTGCTAGAGCCAAGCCTTCCCCTCTGTCAGATGAGTTTGATTGGGCATATTTTAGTCGTCTCATTACTTCTTCTGATGTTCAGAAATTAAGTGTCAAGGCATTCCTCGCCACCGAGCAGAGGATGCCTGGTTTAGGGAATGGTGTTTTACAGGATATCCTCTACAACGCCAGGATTCATCCAAAGCGGAGGGTAGAAACACTTACCGATGCTGAGAGGGATAACATTTTCCACTCCGTGAAGTCTACTCTCAAGGAGATGACGGCACAGGGAGGCAGGGATACGATAAAAGACCTGTTCGGCAAACCGGGAGGATACAGAACCAGACTCAGTCAGAATACCGTAGGCAAACCCTGCCCGGCATGCGGTGGTATGATTGTCAAACAACCGTACCTGGGAGGCAGTATATACTTCTGCAATGGATGTCAGAAGATGTAGTGTTAAAGCTGGTTTTGAGAGTTCAGCTTAACGTTTAAGTAAATTGTACCTTTTTCTTGTAAGAACAGCATACTCAGTGACCAAAGAACCAAGAGGGACAGAAGTAACCTTGTTTACAGCTGTCTCAATCTCGGGTCCATTTTATCTCGTATCCAGTCACCCAGGAAGTTCCCCGATAATACCACCAGGCCGATGGCAAGACTGGGAAATAAAGAGATCCACCAGGCGGAGGCAAATTTATCCCGGCCCTCGGATACCATTGCACCCCATGTCGGTGTTGGGGGCGGAACCCCGGCCCCGAGGAAGCTTAAAGAAGCCTCCACTAGTATCACCAGCCCAACACTCATCGTCATCAACACCACTAATGTGTTGACTATATTAGGAAAGATATGCTTTATTAATATCGTAGATGGTGAACTGCCGATAACCCGTGCCTGTGCTACGAAGTCCTCCTCGCGTAGTTTAATGATTTCTCCGCGTATCATGCGTGCGTAAGGAGCCCAACCAAGCGCCGATAGCGCCAGGACGACAGTGAAGAAACTCGGTCCGAGGGCTACGCCGAGAAGTAGCGCAATCAAAAGGGCAGGAAAGGCAAGCGCTGCGTCCGTTACCCTCATCATAAAAGCGTCGATACGCCCTCCTATATACCCGGCTATCATTCCTAACGCAGTTCCGATGACGCTGCAAATCGCGATAACCAGTAACGCGACACTTAAAGAAATTCTGGCGCCGTAAAAAATGCGAGTGAGTATGTCTCGACCCAGGTTGTCTGTTCCCAGAAGATGGGCTGTGCTCCCTCCGCTCATGAAAAAGGGTGGCGTAAGTCTGTCTACCAGCGACATCTCGTCTGGCGGATACGGTGAGATTACATTGGCGAATATGGCGACAAACACAATGATGACCATGATGGCCAGCGGGATAATCGGAAACTTGCGGAAGGCTTTCCAGTATTTTACTACTTTGCTTCCTGATCCTACTTTTTCCATACCTGAACCAATATAAATGTTAATATCTTATCCGTGGGTCAACGTACCCGTATGTAATATCCACCAGTAGATTCACGACAAGAACTACGACAGCTACTAAAAGTACCGTCGCCTGTACCACCGGGTAATCACGTGATATTACCGCTTCAGCTAGTAGCCGTCCGATACCCGGCCAGGCGAAAACAGTTTCAATTATCACGGCGCCGGTTACAATCGTTCCAAAGGATATGCCGGCGGCAGTCAGCAGGGGTATTATTGCATTTCGTAGCGCATGTTTCCAGACTACCCACTTCTCCGCAAGACCCTTTATCCGGGCTAGCTTGATGTACTCGCTGTCCAGGACTTCCAGCATACTGGATCGAATTAACCGGGTGAATATCGGTAAACTGAAGAAGGAAAGGGTCAGGACCGGCAGGACATAGTGTGCGGGGGTTCCCATGCCGCTGGTGGGTAACCATCCCAGCCATACGGCGAAGACGGCGATGGCTACAATAGCCAGCCAGAAACTCGGCAAAGCCTGACCGAGAATAGCCAGTAACTTCACCCCGCTATCCAGCCAGGTACCGAATTTGCACGCCGAGGTAACGCCCATGATAGTTGATACTAGTAATCCCAAGATTATGGAAGATAAGCCCAGTGATACAGTGTTGGGCAGTCTTTTGATGATAATGCCCGTAACATCCTGCCTGGTACGGATTGATTCCCCAAGGTCGCCATGGGTCAGATTTTTCAGGAAAACCCAGTACTGTTCCGGTAATGACTTATCCAGCCCCAGGTACTGTCTTATCGCCTCCAGGTCCTCCAACGTAGCCATGGGGGGCGCCATTAGCATCACCGGGTCGCCGCTGGCTCGAGCCAGAGCAAACACTACTATCGAAACAACGATGAGGGTTAAAAAAGCCTGGAATATCCGTAATAATAAAAAACGTACCATTCTGTCCTTCGCCTACAGTTACATTTATACCCGTACTCTTTGATACTCCGGGCAATCGCTCGCACGCTCTTATATTTTACCATCTTGGTCGGTACCGGCGAGTAGCCAGGGTCAAGCCGCCGTCTTTACTCGTATCAGCAGCAGCCACAACTGTCTTCAGGCACACCTGCATGCCGGAACGGCTTAGTTGATAATCATTACACAGGCTACACCGTGAGAGCTTCGCTGGTCAAGTTTGCATTCGCACATACCTGAGTGCCGGCCGCTATACTCTAGGGTAAGGTTTATGAATACGATGATACCGGCGCCGGTCAACCCGCTGCCTATGGCCGAATAAATCACCAAAGTTGTTGACATATTCAGCGCTTGGTACAGCGTTTACCGGTTGCCGGTACCATCACATTATCAATCTAGCGTTCCCGGCAGCGTGTTATCACGATAATAGGCACAAAATCGGATAGTCAACTGCTACCGGATTTCTTTACTTTTTCTTGATTCCTGCAAAACCGCCCCATAAATCATACTGAAAGCGTAGTGTCCAATCGCCGATTTCATCGCTTACAGCATAATAACTGTATATGTTCACAATACCAGGGCTAATATATTGGTCGAGCATATATTCGGCGGTTTGCTGGAAAAGTTCTAACTGCATGTCCTGATCCGGGGACAGGCTGACGCTCGCCCAGAGGTTGTCGAATGTTTCATCATGCAGCAACTGCCAGTTGCCTTCCGAATGAATAGCACTCCGGAGGAACGCGACACTGAGCTGTACGGTCGGCATTGACCAGATAGCAACCTTCCCGGTCATGGCAGGATCTTGAACATACATCATCCCTCTTAATTGCCCAAATTCTATCGTCTCTATTTTCGTCTGGACGCCGACAGCCCCCCAGTAGGCCGATACGATTTGATTTAGATCGGGAAGCCAGGGCAAGTACGCCATAGAGTATAGAGTAATTACCGGGTCATCGAAGCTATCCGGGTATCCGGCTTCGTTCAGTAAATCTCTGGCTTTAGCGGTATCGTATTGGAAGTAGGGTCCTGTTGTCCAGGCTGGGTTGTATCCCCAGCTCGACGGAGCCGTCCAGATTACGCCTCCCGGTTCGGCTAATCCGTTGAAGAAGATATCCGCAATCTCCTGACGATTGATGGCGAGCGATAGAGCCTCGCGAACCCGCACATCCGATATCGGCCCGTCGGTAGCCCATGAATTTAACATGCATATTACCGGCGTGCTAGGGCGTCCCAGGATGCGCAGTTCATAACCTTCATCCTGCACCTCAAGGGCTTCATCCATATTGACAGAGACGATATCAGTTTCCCCTTGCCTCAGCTTGGCCAAGGCGGTACTGGATTCCGGTATCAGTTCAACTATCAATTTCGCCCACGCGGGGGTATTACGCCAGTGGTCCTCTACCGCCTCGAATTCGATGCTGACGCTGGGGTTTAGCTTGACGAACTTCCACGGGGACGTCCCGATGGGATGATTGTTGAAATATTCGTCTCCATTCTCCTCGATATAATTCTTCGGCAGCATAGGGCATCCCCAGATAGAGGCATAGAACTGGTAGTTAACCTTTGTACAGTAAATTTGTACCGTGTAGGCGTCCGGGGTCTCGATGTGGTCGATAATTCCGCTATACTCGGGACTCCACGGGGACATCGAGCCTTCCTTCATGATGCGTTCCAGGCTGAATTTGGCATCGGCAGAAGTGAACTCGTCACCATTGTGGAATTTTACGCCTTTCCGGAGCTTGAAAGTCCAGACCAATCCGTCGGCGCTTACCGACCAGGTTTCGGCCAGCTCGCCAATGTAGTTATTATTCTCATCAGTGGTTAACAGGTGTTCGAATAGCGCGTATTCAAAGGTAGTCTGGAGATTCGGGTCCATGGTTTCTATCCAGGAAGGAACTGTGGCGCGCAAGGTACCGGTCGGGACCGTCTTGGCCGGGGTGGTCTCGGCCGGAGTAGTTTTAGGGGGTTCTGTGGTAGCCGGGGTTGTCTTGGTCGGAGTTGCGGCCGGGGTTGTCCCCGGTGGTGTCGTGGTCGCCGGTGCTGTTGGGGTCGTCGTCGGTTCTGGTTCAGCGCAACTGCCCAAAACCATACCGATTGTAATTATCACCATTAACGAGATAAAAAAGATCTTTTTCACCTCTCACCTCCTCTTGACTTTTTGGTTAGCTTATTAAATAGATTTTTCTTTATAATCACCTCCTTAACTAATTATTCATTAATATCAGGTTTTCCCGTTATGTCCTTTGTTTACTATAATATATTTTACGCTTCTCGAATTGTCAACTGTGAATTCCGCGGCTGTCCGGATTTACAGGAAGAATAACAAAATATTGAATACATTTAAGATATTTTAATGATATTACATCCGCTCAACTACCTGTTGAAAAGGAGTCCGGGTATATCGTTGGGCTGGAAAGACAGGAAAGAGACAGAGAGACCGGCGCCGGCGTTTAGTAGGTCGTCTTTATTACTATCCCTGGCGGCGTGCAACTTCGCCGGGGACAATAAAGTGCTCGCCGATCATCTTGGTCATATCGTCAGTACTGGCTTCGCAGACTTTCTTTAAAGCCATCAGGACTTTACCGCCGACGGTCTCGTCCCAGAACCAGTCCTGCAGCATTTTGCTGGAGGCGCTCGCCTGGCCCGGCTGGGCGGTGATTCCTTCGATGTAATATGACTTCAGGTCCTCTACCGCGAACTTGAGGGTATTGGAT
>CAYVPT010000062.1:0-9650 GCA_964453865.1 uncultured Dehalococcoidaceae bacterium | reverse complement strand
TTAAGATACCCACGGCCCGCACGGCGTTGTTTGAGTCTACAGTCTGGTCGAAGGCGTTACCGGCAAAGATACACGCCGACTTCGCCTTCGCATATAACCGGGCAATCTCCCTTATCTGTTCTGCCGGCAATCCTGTTACCGGCTCGGCCCACTCCGGGGTATATTTCTGCACGTGAGGCACGAGCTTATCGAAGCCGTAACACCACCGGGAGACAAACTCTGCATCATAAAGATGCTCATTGATGACCACATTGAGCATGGCCAGCGCCAGGGCCCCGTCAGTACCGGGCCTGATGGGGACCCACATATCAGCCTTGGCCGCATCCGGCTGCATCTCGGGTTTTATAACTATGAGCTTTGCCCCTCTATCCCTGGCGTCCAGGATTTTTTTCAGGGTGCCCATCGGGGTACCGGAATAAACGGGATTTGCCCCCCATATGACAATGAGTTCGGCATGCTCATAATCCGAACCGTACATACCGAGCAGAGGGGCTGCCGCGGTATATGCAAAGCCGAAAGCCCGCTGGATGGCGCAGATGCCACTATGGCCGTAGTTAGGACTCCCGTGTGCGGTCAGGAACCGCATGAAATAACTTTTATAGGTCCGTGCCTGCGGGGAGAGAATAGCCAGGGACTCCGGCCCGTACTTCTCTTTTTGTTCTTGTAGCTTTCCGGCGATAATATCGAGTGCTTCATCCCATGAAATCCTCTCGAATTTACCCTCACCCTTATTCCCCACACGTTTTAACGGGTACTTAAGGCGTTGTGGCGAATAAAGCCACTGCATGGACGCATATGCCTTGGGGCATAATTTGCCTTTGTTTATCGGGGACTCCTTCATACCTTCAATTCTTACCAGCCTGCCGTCTTTCACATAACAATTAATCCCACAGCCCATTGATGGACCACATAAAGAACAGAAGGTAGGAATCATTCGTTCCGTATGCTTCTCAGCCCGTGCTGGTTTTGCAATTTTTGGTAAATCATCGTTTCTTATACCCATTTTTTATCACTCCATGATTTTAAGGTTCCAATACTAATAGTCTAGCAATCTTTAGAATAAGTAATATACCAGAATATTGCTGATTCCATCGGCATTCCGATAATTCATAAATTATCAGATACCATGCTTATGAACATATGGCCGATAGTTCAACTACAAGTTGTAATCCTTCCACTGTCCACTAATCAATTATAAAAATCCCCAACATAATAGTTATATTTGATGGTATTTCAAGCTGACTTACGGTTATCTTAAATACTTACCGAAGGATATGCGGTAGAGTAAATAGTCCCAGGTATTGCCCAGTAGATTACCGAGCCGAATCATCCGGAGCATCAGATGAATAGCTCTCACCTTCTCAACACCGTATGTCTGCTGCAACCTTCGGACGGCTTCGGGTCCGGGATGAGCGTCTAATTCAGTCCAGTGCTGTGCATACATGACAGCTATGGCTTCCTCTTCCGGGCAGGCATCGATATCTCCCGATAGCAGCCGGCTGATTTCTTCCGGTGGAACCCCGCTTTTCAACGCCCGCCTGGCATGAAAATAGGAGCAATAGCGGCAGCCGTTTACGGCAGTTACCGCCAGCATGAGTCTTTCCCGGAAAGCCGGTGATATCAGTTCCTTATTTGTTATTTCCTTTAGCTCTTTCCTGTTTCTGATGGGGAACCACAGATCGGCAATCAATTCTTTCGGGTTATTATATGTCCTTTTATTGAATTTCATGACTGGTACTGCCGAGCTTACGCGCTTACAATAAGGTGAGGAAAACGATATTGATACATTCATTATAGCCACCTAAGATATAAAAGTCATCTCGTGTTGAAGAATTTTATATCCTGTGGGTCCTCCCTTTAGCTGAGAATACGGCTCTGAGAGGAAGATTGACAACCAGATACTATGAGGACTAGATTAAGGGTAAGTCCGGTCAGTTATCAGTAAGCATCGCGATTTGAAATGGGGTATACGCAGCAATATACATTTTAAGGAGGTTACCATGAAACCGCTTCAAACCGATTTGTCTATTTACAAAAAATTCAATTTTGAGTACCTGCCTGTTGGTGTCAAGTTCTTGGCCGTCAAGCCGGAAGGAATAAAACAACTGGACAAGACCATGGCTTTGTGCGAGATGATGAATGAAGCCCAGCGCAGAGGGAGCGCGTTTTACATTGATAAAGATAATGAGGACTGCGCCGGGGCAATGATACTGGGAATGGCAGCACCTACGCCGATGGCCGGGGGTGGGGAACTGGGGGTCAAATGGGGCATCTATCAGGAAGCACGGGTTAACGAAAGACTGGTCGCAGGTTCGCCGAAAATCACCCCGGGCAATATAAATTACGTCGTTTTTTCTCCATTGGAACAGATAAATTTCGAACCCGACCTCCTGTTCCTTGTAGCCACTGTAAGCCAGGCGGAAATCGTCCTCAGAGCTGTGAGCTATTCGACCGGCGAACTATGGTCCAGCCAGGCAACTTCGGGTGGCGCCTGCGCCTACCTTTTCGCTTATCCGTACCTGAGCGGCAAGGTCAATTATATAACCACCGGACTGACTCTCGGCTTGAAAGGAAGGAGGGTATATCCCGAAGGACTGCTTCTATTCTCTATACCCTATGACCAGATCCCCATAATAACCCAGAATCTGGAGAAGATGGAATGGGTACTCCCGGCGTACACAGATGACACCAGGGAAAAATTTCTGGCGCGACGTAAAAGAATATTCGAAGAATTAGCCCGGGAGTTTGGGAATTCCTGAACAAGCATAGATAAAGCTTGATATAATGGTTTTTGTTTTCAAATGATGTGAGTATGGTAGCCAGACTATTCTATTAACATGCTTCGGAACTGACGAAAATCAACCTACCGGCGGTCGGGTATTCGGCGGCGGCGGGTTTTTCATCCCGATTCTGAAATGTTCACCGGTCTCCTTGCGTTTCCATCCCATGCGCTGATTCAAAGGATGGTTCAGTCTATTAGCGCCCGGCACCGGACAGTCACCGACGCAGCAACCGCAAAACCAGCATTCATCAGGGTAAAGCACAATGGGTGGCTTGCCTTTTTCCGGATTAGGTACCAGTACACCGGAACGGCAGGTATCCACGCACGTATTACAGCCGTTACACAATTCGGGATTAAATGTCACGTTTTCGTTGGGCATTACCGGATTTGGTACCAAATAAGCTTTGTTGTAGGTAGTCATATGTGCCTCCATAACTCGATGCGTCTATAAACTTGAATGTATCCTGTAATTCTCTTCGTAAGTCGGGGCATAAGGTGTTTTCAGCCACCACCGGATGGGTCGTTCGCTGTGGCTAACTTTATCATTATCCAGTCTTATACTCAGGTAACTCGCGCGCGAGTCATCCTCCATCCTAGCCAGAGCAGCGTGAAAAACCATTTCTCCGAGAGTGATGTGTGTCAGGCATTCCGCGGCACGTGCCAGTTCGTGCGGGTTTCTGGCATAAACACCGGCCGCTTCGCTTTCCCTGATGCTATTGAGCCACATCAAACCCATTTTCAGTGTTCTTTCGCTTTTATACTCACCGCAATAGTCCTGTAAAATTTTACACAAACCGGCCTTCAATTCTTTCCAGCCCATGCCGTAATTCCGCACTACCGGAGCGTAGATACGGGCTTTCTCGACCTCTATCTGCCTTTTGCCAATGACCGGCATACTGGCTGTTCTGGCATATTCGGCTGCTTTTCTACCGGCATACCTGCCCGTGGCGGCTGCCTGAGAGTGGTCCGCCTGGATACCCTGCGTTCCTGCCACATAAAGACCATCGAGGGTAGACTTCAGATTCCAGTCAAACACCACGCCTCCGCCACCGGAGCGCCAGTGGCGTACCGCCATTCCCATCCACCAGGGCGTGTATACGAACTGGTCGGCCGGCATAACGGGAGCCTGTGGCATATCGATATCAGGGTTGAAACCGGCCTTGGTAAATACATCATAGATACCATAGCGGGTGCAGCCTTCATTACCTACCTGGAGACCATATATCGCCCGGCGCTCGTGTTCAGGCATACCGGGCAAATCGGCATAAAGCGGGAGCTGGTACTCTCCGTTCTTGATGCGTTCGGGTAAATCGATGATAAGGCTTGGTTCACGTTGCTCAAAGGGAGACCCGCCCGAGTGTATGAAGAATTCACCGTTTGCCAGACGATATCGTTCTGATAGCGTTTTCAGGACTTTGCCATCTTTTCTGTCAATCCAGGGGACTTCCTTTCCGTTGGCATCAACGATGTTGCAGGCGTACCAGCTGTTATGAGCATTTCCAGCAGAATGGGGGAAATAACCGAGTCCGCCGGGGGAGCTCCTGCCGGCATCCTGCATGGTGCATTCAGCCCCGGCCAGCCACGCCATTGCGGTACCATCACCTGTTTGATTAGGTTCGCCAAATGAACCTTTGAGCTCCGTTGAAAACGTCCAGAGGCTGCCGCAACCGCCCGCGGAAAGTATCGTGGCCTTTGCTTCAAAGATATAAAATTCGCCGGTCCGCAGGTTCAGTCCGGTAGCGCCAAGTACCCTGCATCCCTGCTTACCCCCCTCTGTAAGCAGGCTTGTCGCCATGACGAAATCATAAATTGCCACGCCATGCCGTTTGACCTCCTGGTACATGGCAGGCTTGATATTACCCCCACCGGCAATTCGTATAATATGCTTGTTCTCATAGTCATAGGCAAACATATACCCGGTTTTATCATCCCTGAACTCAGCCCCGACAAACTCGTTATTTATATCTCTGACCGGGACGCCCATCTTCTCCACATCGAGAAGGGCATCGTAACCTTCCCTGCACGTTATATAGCAGGTGATACCATTACCCAGTTCCCCGTATGAATTACCATCTTTTTCATAGGCTGCCAGCATTGCTTCGGGGGTAACCCTGGAACAGGGATTGGTGCAGGCGGCATGCCAGTGGTCGACGCCGGCCCCGCTGCAGCCACTCCGTCTTACCGGCCCCTTGTCGATGACCACAACTTTCGCTCCCCGCCTGGTGGCATTAATGGCTGCATGGCACCCGGCGACGCCACCACCAATGATGAGAACGTCCGTGGTTATGTGATTTTCTTTACCGTAGCGTATCGGGTAAGGCCATTCAAGCCGTGATGCATTCTGTTGAATATAATCATACCAGTTGCTCATGTACATATCCTCCTTGCTCTATCCGCGTCATGAGTCGGTTTTTGGCTTGTTTAAATAGTACCGATAATATCTTTAAATCTGGCTGGGACCGGCCGATGGTCCTTGCTTGTTCCAGAGTTTAACTACATGATGCATCGGGATGAGTAAACCAATGACTGGAGTCTGGTGTTGCCCGACCGGCCTTTCAACCGGGCTTTGCTAATTCCTGGAGATAATGCTTCTATAAACAAATGACATACTTCATCGGGGATTTAGATAAAGCCCCTGAGCCTTGGGTCAAGAGCGTCCCTTAGCCCGTCGCCCACCAGGTTAAAAGCGAATACGACCAGCATAATGGCCAGACCGGGAGCAAAAGAAAGCACGGGATTGGTCAGCAGATACTTATAGCCATCGTTGACCATACTGCCCCAGGCTGCCTGCGGAGCACTGATGCCGATACCCAGAAAACTCAGGCCTGCTTCGGCGAGAATAATATTACCCAGGCCCAGGGTAATTAGCACAATAATCGGCGCAATGGAATTCGGCAGGATGTGGCCGAAAATAATGCGAATGTTGCTGGAGCCCATGGCCCGCTCTGCTAAAATATAGTCGTTTTCCTTGAGACTGAGTGTGAGGCCATTTACTACCCTGGCGTACACAGGTATTGAAGCGAAGGTCAGGGCGATGATGACGTTTTTCATACCGCCGCCAAGAACAACCGAGATCAGAAGCGCCAGCATAATCATCGGGAAACACATAAGCGCGTCCATGGCCCTCATAATAAGCATATTGGTAATACCGCCAAAATGCCCGGCAAACAGTCCCAGAGCAATGCCGATAATGGCAGAGGAAAACACCGTAACAAAGCCGACTATCATGGCCGTCCTGGCGCCGTAAAGCATCCGGCTCAATGTATCTCTGCCAACATTATCCGTTCCCAGGAGATGGACACTGCTGGGGAGAGAGAGGGAACTGTGTATGTCTGTTTTATAGGGGTCGTAGGGGGACAGCCAGGGAGCGAAGACAGCCGCTATCATCATCAGCAACAGCACAACCAGACCGAAGGCAACTATCCCGCGGGTAAAAAATACCCTGAGAAAACGTTTTAATTCATTTATGTGAGGTGGGGCTACCGAGTAATTTTCAGCGGCTATGCTTTTTCCCATCGCTGGCCCTTTCCTAGCCATATCTTATTCTCGGGTCTAACCAAGCATAAGACAAATCTACCAACAAATTTGAAGTTAAGATAATCAAGGACATTATTAACGTGATGCTTTGAACAACTATATAGTCGCTACCTAGGACACTCTGTGTTGCCAGGAAGCCAATACCGGGAATAGTAAAGACAGTCTCGACCAAGACATTACCACCGAAGATGATACCCACGCCAAAGCCGATCAGGGTAACAACCGGGATAATACTATTTTTCAAAGCATGTTTAAGTATCACCCTTTGCCCGGGAAGTCCTTTCGACCAGGCGGTACGAATGTAGTCCTGCTGGATAACCTCGAGCATACTCGACCGCATTTGACGAGCATTGGCCGCAATACCGAAAACGGAGAGACAGATGACGGGCATAACCAGTTGTCTCATGCTTAACCAGAAATCATCAAATGGTGAGGTATATCCGGCAATAGGAAGCCATCCCAGCTTTAGTCCAAAAGCATATATCATCAATATCCCCAGCCAGAAAACGGGGATAGTCAGGCCGACGTATGATAGCGGTGTCACCACTTTATCCGGCCATTTACCGCGCCATATCGCCGCTATTATTCCCGCGGCGATGCCCAGGATACTGCTGATAATCAGCGCCGGAATACCCAGAATAAGTGTTACGGGGAACCTCTCTCTTAAAAGTCTGCCCACACTCTGCTTGTAAATGATTGATTCCCCGAAGTCACCCCGGAAAACACCGCTTACCCAATTCAAGTATTGCACTATCAGCGGTTTATTCAGTCCGTACTGCTCACGGAGCTGTTCAAGCTGTTCGAAATTCAGATTCTCCAGATTACCCGACCGCGTCAAGTAGATAAGCAGCGGGTCGCCGGGCATCAGCCGCATCACAAAGAAGATCAGTAGGGTTATCAGAATAAGCACCAGCAGCATCTGTAATAACCGCCGGGCGATATACGTCGTCATTTCAAACTCCAGACAGAGTTACAGAATATCACTCATCAAAGCAAATTTGTTCGCAGAATAACGCGTAGCTCATACAAAGAGGAAAAATAGCCCTTTTCCCCCTTATTATCCGGGTAACCCACCCCCCTTTAGCCTGTAACCCGTTGGGTGGTGAGTCACCCGGTTTCTATCTTATTTAGAGTTTATTCTGGTCAATCTAGTGCGGGTCCATCCAAACTTTATAAATGCGCCTACCAGTCCCCAAACCGCCCTTCTCGGGATGTTCTGTGTTTTGTACCCAGGCCTGGTTCAGTGACGCAATGGGACGCTGGAAAATGGGGATTACATTAAGGTTTTTAGTGGCAGCAGTGATGAGTTCCTTAGCTATGATTTTTCGCGCCTCATCGTCATATGTATGCAGCCCCTTATCCAGCAGGTCCAGGACATCCTGCGGCCAATCGGGCAGAACAAAAGGAATCGACCGGTTGGGACCCAGCCAGGAGTCAAAGGCAGCGATGCAGTACTTGTCATTACCCACACCGCTGAAGGCGAGGTTCAGACCGTCCCAGCCCATCCCGAAGATCATTGGAAACCACACGTTATCGGTGACCCCGACCAGCTCGGCGTCAATACCTACTTCGAGCAGGTTATCGCGCATGATCGTGGCTATGTCCTGAGAAGGGACTTCGTAGACGAGCTGGGTTTGAAAACCATCGGCGTAACCCGCTTCGGCAAGCAACTCCCTGGCCCGGTCGGGGTCGTAGGGATAGCCTTCGTAGTCCGGGTTATAGCCATGCAGGCCCGGAGGCACCAGCTGTCTCAGGGGGTCGTAAATACCTTTCCCGATAGCAAGCGCGATGCCCTCGTTATCGATGGCATGGGCAATCGCCTGGCGTATTTTGATGTCGTTAAAGATAGAATCTTCTTTGACTTCCCGGTATAAAAACCATTGCAGACCATTAACGGGGCGCCCGGTATAGTACGCCTTGAACCCTCTCTTCGCCATTTCCACCGTTGGTGTCGGGTCGTTCATCCCCTCCCAGCTATCGGCCTCTCCGGCTTCCATCATGGCCTGGGCGACCAGGGGGTCACCAACGCGCTTGAAAATAACCTTGTCGAGGTAGGGATAACCCTCCTGCCAGTAACCTTCAAACTTCTCGCAGACGACCTGTACATCGCGCTGGAACTCGACCACCTTGAATGGCCCCGTGGCTACCGCGTGGTCTCGGGCCCACTCGGGTCCGTTGGTTTCGATTGCCGTCGGCGAATAGAAATTCTGTGCCAGTATGGTGTTCTTCGTGTTATAGGGATAATCGTTTAGAGTGAACTTTAGAGTGTAGTCATCAAGAACCTCGAGTGACTCTACCGCATGCCAGAGCGAGAGGTTCTTGTTATCTATCGCCAGCTGGAAGTTCCATCTGGCAGCCTCGGCGTTAAAATCCGTACCGTCATGGAATTTAACTCCTTGCCTCAGGTGAATCGTGAAGGTCTTTGCTTCGAAATCTTCTTCCCAGGACAAAGCCAGGAAAGGGCTCAAGGTTTCAAAGTCATCACCGAGTTCGGCAAGCGGTTCAGCCCAGATAGTAGCGGTAGCCCCTTCTTGAGACCCGAACTCCGGTGGGTAACCAACATTATTTGTAAGTATATTTTCAATGATAGTAAGGGTACCGCCATAAACTGCCCCCGCATCGGGCGGGGTAGGCCCGGCTGGTGTGGTTGCCGCCGGAGTGGTTGCTGCCGGGGTGGTTGCTGCCGGGGTAGTTGCCGCCGGAGTGGTTGCTGCCGGAGTGGTTGCCGCCGGGGTAGTTGCCGCCGGGGTAGTTGCCGCCGGGGTAGTTGCCGCCGGAGTGGAGCAACCGCTGATAAGTAATCCGCCTATTAGAATCACGGCGATGATAATGAATAAGAATTTTTTCATTTCCTGTTGACACCTCCTTAACAAATCAGGCCCACGGGTCTTGGATAAAATCTGTAATTATCTCAAAGCTATCTCTTTACTACCTCCTTTTTATTTATTATCGTTATTCGGGTGCTTATTTAATATACGTACAAACATTTTTTATCATGCGAAATGGTGTATTTTAAGATGTTTCCGTATTATACCACATCTGTTAAAAAATGTTGTTTGCCAAGCGGAGAATCGCTTATCCTGCCCACTAAAAAGGAGTATCCCTTCCGGGGGCAGGTCATTCTTTATGCCCTGTTGAGAATACTACCCGCTTCGTTTTAGTAAAATCCAACCAACCAATAATATTAGTAACGAACTCGAGGTTATCAAGTTCAATTAGAACAAAGGTGCCGCAGATATCGCAATGATTTCGAAATGGGGGTTCTGTCTACCGTACAGCATGGTGGGCGGTACAGGACTTGAACCTGTGACCTCTTGCGTGTGAAGCAAGC
>CAYVPT010000061.1:484-9653 GCA_964453865.1 uncultured Dehalococcoidaceae bacterium | reverse complement strand
GGTTCCGGTATGGAGCCGGAAGTACGGTCGGGGAGTCTCCTGGTTACCCGCTCACTGGAACCTGCCGCGGTTGAACCGGGAGAAGTCGTTGTTTTCAGCGTACCCCGGATTTACCGCGAGAGCTACGGTTATCCTCCGGTGGTGGCGCGTCGCATCGTCGAAGTCGATAAAAACCTGCCCGGATGGCAGATACAGACCGCCGCTGACGGTACCGGTAATGAACCGTTCCTGATAAGATTGACGGATATCCGCGGTGCTGTCAGTTCCCAGGTGCATTATCTCGGGCTTCCCCTGTTGTTTTTACAGAACCGGGCGGGGACCTTTTTCGTGGTCATTGCTATCGTCCTGTTCGCTCTGTTCCTCTATTCTGATGACATCATTAGTGGATTGAGAAGACGTTACCGCGCCTTTATTTCTCCCATCGTCGATGAAACCCACCGGGTCAGTCTGGTGCTTTCAAATAGATTCGAAGGCACGGAGAAAGCGCTGGAAAGCTTCGCCGGCGCCATGCAGCAGTATGCCGTGCACATTGCCAGCCATACCAGCGCTATACAGGGGCTCAGTGACGCATCGCAGGCGCTGAAAAATAGCGCTATGGAGCAAAACCAGATATTATTTCACCTATCACATTCCCTGGAAACGGACAGGTCTGAGCGGGAAGTCGCCAGGGTTGAACAGGTAGTGAATGAACTGGAAAAAAGGACGATGATAGTGTTGCAGGCCAGGGACGAACTGGAAGGTAAAAAACCTGCGGCAACTTACACATTACCGAAGCGAGTCAGCGCATCTAAACCGGTCCCTCCGGCTGAAATATCTCCTCATAAGGAGCCGCCGTCGACTGAGAGTGAGTCTTCTACAATAGAGATAGTTAAGTCGCCGCCGGGATGCAAGGTTAATCCCAGAGCGCTTTACGCCAGGGCACATCTATTCCCTAAAGCAGCCTGAGTTGATTGACGCCTGTCATTGCGAGCGCAGCGAAGCAATCCGCAACATTAATACTGTCATTCCAGCCCCGTATCGGGGTACGGGGTAAACTCCGGCTGGAATCCAGTCCCCTCCCCCTTCGGTTGTTATCTATTCCCACACGAGCCGCCCTCGGATCATCATCGGCTTATCCCGCAGTCTTTACGGCTCTATATTTATTCTTGTCGAATGTTGCTAAGGGAACATGTCCGATTTGGAGGCGTTGGTGCGCGTGAATTTCATCGACTTGATTTTCCATTTCCCGCCGACCCTGACATATTCGGCATTATTTATTCCCTGCACCCACTCCACCGCCGGTTTGGAAAATAACATGTATACCAGCCAGGCTCCCCTGGCGGCGTCTCCGTTAATGGTGATATCCGGTTCAATGACGAAATGCCCTTCGGTCCGGGGCCTCCTGCCCAGCTTGTTGACGTAGATATCCGTGAGCGCCTCCTTACCCTTAAGCACGCCGGAGTTCCGGATTTCTACCGAAGCGTCTTCCGTAAAAAGGTCCAGTACCTCCTTATACTGGAGGTTGTCCATCAGGTTCATATACTTCTGGTGTAACTTCTTGATTTCCTCCAGGTCTTCCAGTGCCCTGACCCTTTTCTCCAGTTCTTCTGAGTTCATAAATACTCCTTTCATCTGAGGACGTACCTGATTATATTCCCCGCGCCGCCGCTTTATCAATGCCCCACCGCCCCTCGTGTGTTATCTTTTCCCACCCGTACCGCCCTCGCATCATTACCGGCTTATCCCGTTAGTTTGCCCCGCCCCAAAATCCCTCCCGGTCTCCCTTTACCAAAGGGAGAAGCTATCATGCTTCTTTACCATTTTAAGTTTCCCCCTTTGTAAAAGGGTGGCTTTACTTTCTCCTGACTGTCGTAAGCTCTAGGGAAACCCGTTGCGGTGGATGATGTCCGCCAGCTTCCTCTTGGGGACGTGACGTACGCCTTTTTCGTCTACATATATATTGAGGGACTCGCCGGCTACGTCAGCCACCGGGCTTTCATCCGGATAACCCATGGCGATTACCAGAGCTATATCATATTGCTCCGGTATTTGCAGGAGCAGTCTGATATCGGCTTCACGGAACATTAATATCGGGCAGGCGCCGATTCCCTGTTCCAGGGCGGTCAGCATGATGTTCTCCGCCGCCATGCCTACATCGTAGAGAGAGATTCTACGGCGGTTGGCATCTTCTTCCCAGTCCTTGTTTATCAGAATGATGGTGTAGGCCTTGGGCGTCTGAGAAGGGCTGGGACCTCCCTTGCCCGGCGGCTGCCTGGCTGACCCACCGATATTCTCGAATATCCCGGGCAGTACTTCCGCGTCGTTAATAACGATATACTCGCATACCTGGTGATTGCGGCCGCACGGTGCCAGCCGGGCTGCGTCGATGCACTTTTCCAGGGCTTCGTTGGGTACCGCTTTATCCTCAAACCGCCTTATCGAGCGTCTTTTCGCGATTGCTTCATAGACATCCATGTATTACCTCCCTGGTATTTCAGTTATTCTTGGCCAGTTTCTCCAGCTTTCGTACCATCGCCTGCCAGTGAGTTCCCCGCCAGTAGATGCGATGGCAGCCGGGACACTCCATGTACTGGGTCTGCGTACGATAAACATAAGGCGGCACACGCCCGGTTACCTCTTCCCGGGTTCTGGCGGCCAGGGTCTGATTACATTCGAGGCACAAAGTAAAGGGATGCGACTCGCCTTTGAGGTCGAACGCGGTCATAAGCTGCTGCATCTGCCGCTCCGGCTCCTCGCTTTCAATTAAAACTGCCCGGATTCTCCCGCGGCTGATAACTCTTCTCTTCATCATCCCGGTATCCCGCGTTACGATAATTCTATCTTCAGCCAGGGCCTGCTTCACCATCTGTCCGTCATCATCGCCATCGAAGAACAGGCTGTCGTACCCCATCATCCTCAGCCACCTGACCAGCTTACCCACGTTATGGTCGATTATAAAGCGTGTCTTACTAATTGGATTTATCCCTTCGCGGCTATCTTTTACCACCATGCCGCCCGGTATCATCTTCGGCTTATCCCGTAGTGTAATATCCCCGTTCCATTCCTGTCATTGCGAGGAGTCCCGATACCATCGGGACGACGTGGCAATCTCTTTCTTCCGTCATTCCCGCGCAAGCTGGACCAGATTTTTACAGCCTTATCGCCTTTCCTTCGTAGCCGAAAGATATTTTTATCTTCAGTGACTTCTCGACTTTACTGATTTCTTCTTTGATTCCGTCCTCATCCATCGGATTCATGTGAACGAGAACTATCTGTGGCAGGTAGTCCTTGATTTCCCGGAAAGACTCCAGTTCCTGCTGGAGCAGTGCAGGCGTAAGGTGTCCCGATTGCAGGGCAAAATCCTGTAACTTGTTTATCCCGGTAACCTCGATAATGAGCAGGTTGGGGGATATCTTTTTCCAGACATCCGCCAGACCCGGTCCGGTATCCGAGGTATAGAATAGCTTTTTACCGTCGTTTGAAGTTATCAGATAACCGACGGTAGGTACGGCGTGTTTTACCGGCAGGGGCAGCACGGTATAGCCGGCAATCAACTCCTCTTTACCAGCTTCCAGCACCCTGAAACGTAGCGACGGTTTCTCCGGGGGCTTTTTCGTGTAATCGGGGTAAATGATATCGTTCAGCAGGTGGGCCGATATGGCTTCAAGGACGGGTTGAGTTGTGTAGATATCCAGGGTGTTTTCATGCAGATAGTAATTTATGCCGAGAGCCGGTATGTCCCTGACGTGGTCGAAATGCTGGTGGGTTAGCAGGACCGCCCGGAGCTTCTGCTGCGCCTCCAGAGACAAACTGGATGTGAGTGAACCGGCATCTATCGCCAGGACACCGTCGATTAAGAGACTGATGCACCCGCTGTCTTTCGACTCTATATTATGCGCGCCGAGAATCTGTATATTCATGATGTCCTTTCTTACTCCGATATCATAAAGGGATTATACCTGGTCTGACGGTCGTAGGTATCGATGCCTTCCTTCCGCTTCAGCCAGTTGACGATGGCGTAGGTAGCCGGGGTGCATACGGCCTCGATACCTATCTTAAACACCCAGTGGTGCAGTATCATTTGCGGTACGTTGGCGCCGGTGCCGGTAAAAGCTATGGAGATAAAGATAGCAGTATCCAGCGCCTGTCCTACTAAAGTTGAGCCGATGGTCCGGCTCCACAGCCAGCGTCCCCGGGTCATGATTTTCATCCTTGCCAGTACGAAAGAATTGGCAAACTCGCCGACCAGGTAGCCGCATAAAGAGGCTGCCAGTATACGCGGCGCCAATCCCAGGATACTTTCATAAGACTCCTGGTTCCCCCAGAAAGCAGCCGGGGGTAATATCTGCCCAATCCAGGTGAAAAAGACGAAAATCAGATTGCAGAAAAAAGCCAGCCAGATAACCCGCCTCGCCACGCGGTAGCCGTAGACCTCGGTGAGAATATCGCCGAAGATGTAGCTTACGGGAAAAACAAAAATGGCCGCCGGCACGGTAAACCAGCCCAGGGTGACCACCTTGACGGCGATGATGTTGGCGGTGATAAGGCAGGTAATAAAGACGGCGATAATTATCACCAATCGGTGTGAAATATTCATCGGTTAAATCCAGCGGCGGCGGCGGAAGAAGATAAGCATCACGGAGGCGATAACGGCCATGATAAGCAGCAGGACCACGAAGGTATCCCACTCCCCGTGTTCCAGTCCGCCGGGCAGGGGGATATTCATACCGTAGATGCTGGAGACTATCAGGAAGGGTAGTACGATAGTGGAAAAGATGGTCAGCAGACGGGTAACCCGGTTAATACGGTAAGTAGCCAGGGTATAGTCGGTATCCTTGAAAACCTCGATGATATCTTTGCATTCATCCAGGTTCTGGCATATCTTGTTGGTGTGGTCCATAAGGTCGTTATAATAGGCGGTTACGTCCACTTTGCTGTAGCGTTTCAGCTTGTTTTCCATTTCTATGAAAATGTTGCGTGTCGGAAACATGACGCTGCGCTGAGTGATAATGTCCCTCCGTAAAATACTCAATTCCTTGGCGGCTTCGACATCCTCATCGAAGACGCTGTCTTCCACGTCCTCAATCAGGCCCAGGATTTTATCCAGGACGGGGAAATAGGAGTCGATAGCCCGGTCGAGTATGCGGTAAAGCAGGAAGCCGGAGCCGTTACTGAAATATTCCTCCCGGGATTCCTCGTTAGCCTGGCAGTCGCGGAAAAGGGCGACCAGGGTCTTCAGCTCTCCGGTGTGAATAGTAACGATAAGGTTTTCAGCGATGAACGCCGACCATTGCCTCTTGCTGCTTATCCGTGTCGCCTTATCATATAGCGGAAAGTGGAATATGAAGAAAAGATAGCCGGGGTAGACGTCCAGTTTGGATGTCTGCTTACGGCTGAGGCAGTCATCCAGGGCCAGTTCATGGAAATTGTAAGTCTCGGCCAGATACTGCGTCTCCCGCTCGGTTGGCGATTGTATGTTAACCCAGGTCAGGTCGCCCCAGGTAATCGTTTCTACGTGCAGGGGTTCTTCCGGCTGTTCCTGCGCGGTCTTTTTCCTCTTGTCTGTTCCCCTGTTCCAGCCGATTAATCTAGCCATGCCCGTTACCTCTTGAGTCAGTAGCTTTAGTTTATTTTAGCACAATTATATCGTGTAAAAAATAGCCCGAACGTACTTAGTGTTGACAAATGGGTAAAAAGGATATAGATTGTAGAGTCTATTCTTTGTTGGCGTAATACAGTGTGCGGGGAAGTGATTTGGGTATAAAGAGTATCACTGATGTCATTAGATATAGCAGTGCGCCATACCCTTTTTATATTCCAGTCTTGAATAAGTTAAAGGGAGGTGGTGCAAACCTGAGGTAAACGCAAAAACCTGTAAAAATCTAGCAATAATGAAAAAGGAGGAGAAAAATGAAAGTCCTGTGCATTACCAAAGTCAAAGATTCTTTACTGTCGATGCCCCCCGCTGTTATGAGGCAGGTCCTGGAGTTAAGCGCAGCCGCGATAGAGCAGCAGAAAAAGCAGGGAAAGGTCCTTGAATATTACTACTCACCCGCTGGCTATAACATTGTTATTCTTGACTATAAGGATGCCGAAGAATGGACGAAAGACCAGATCTCGGTACCGGTACTTACCTATGTGGATACTGAAATATATCCGTTGACGGACGGCTCCACGGCGTTAAAGGGCATGATTGAAGCGATAAAAATGGCGGAGAAAATGATGCCCGGTACACCAAAATAGATAATTGGTGCCCCGTTGAAGTAAAACATAGGGCGGCAGCCCGTCGGGCTGCCGCCCGTATATCTTGGCGTTGCCTTATATATTTATTTACTTTCTCTCGATAATCGTGGCCATGCCCTGACCGCCGCCGATACAGAGTGTCGCCAGGCCGAGTTGGAGGTTGCGTCGCGCCATCTCATAGGAAAGGGTGACGAGTATCCTGGCGCCGGTACAGCCGATGGGATGCCCCAGCGATATCCCGCCGCCGTGCAGGTTCGTCTTGCTCATGTCGATATCCAGCTCGCGGATACAGCCGATGGACTGCGACGCAAAGGCTTCATTAAGCTCGATGTAGTCGATGTCCTTAAGGGTAAGGCCGGCTTTCTTGAGAACTTTCCGGGTGGCGGGGATGACGCCCAGTCCCATGTAAGCGGGGTCGACGCCTCCGGTGGCGTAAGCCCGGATGGTCGCCATCGGCTTTAGGCCGAGTGCTTTAGCTTTCTCCGCCGACATTATTACCAGGGCGGCTCCGGCATCGGTTATGGCCGAGGCATTGCCGGCGGTTACGGCGCCGTCGGCTTTAAAGACCGTCGGCAGCTTGCCCAGGAGTTCCATCGAAGTCTCTCGGGGGTGTTCGTCTATCTCGAAATTCTTGGTTTCCCGTTTGACCCTAACCTCCACCGGCACTATCTCTTCCTTGAAAATACCGTCTTTGGTCGCCGCCAGGGCGCGGTTATTGCTCTCCAGGGCGAATTCGTCCTGTTCTTTCCTGGAGATACCATATTTTTCAGCAATGTTTTCCGAGGTCACACCCATGTGGTAGTTATAGAATATCTCCCACAGTCCGTCGTGGACCATGCCGTCGACCATCTCGGCGTTGAACATCCTGGCCCCCCACCGCATTCTGGGGACATAGTAGGGGACGGCGCTCATGTTCTCGATGCCCCCCGCGATGATAACCTCGGCATCACCCGCTTTGATAGCCTGGGCCGCCAGGGCGGCCGCTTTCATTCCGGAGGCGCAGATTTTATTAACCGTAAAAGCATTGACTTCCTTGGGAACGCCGGCATAGATGGCTGCCTGGCGGGCGGGATTTTGTCCCTGACCGGCCTGGACGACATTTCCCATAATTACTTCATCCACCAGGACTTCCTGGAGTGAATCGTCCCAGTTGCTGTATTTTCTCTCCAGTTCGATGATTCCGGCATCCTTAAGCGATTCCGGGGCGTACCTCGTATCTCCCTTCGGTTTAAGTCCTGCTTTCTTCAGGGCTCCCTGGATAACGATCCTGCCCAGTTGGGCTGCCGGGACGTCCTGCAGGGAACCTCCGTAGTTGCCTATCGCTGTTCTGACACCGCTGACAATAACGGCTTCACTCATAATCTACCCCTTTCATACGTTATTTTTCGATTTTGCCATTCTGGCGAAGGCCAGAATCCAGCGTATTCCTTAACCCCGCCACTGGATTCCAGCGAAAGCTGGAATGATGTAGTTGACATTAAAAAGTAAAGAGTCCGGCGCCGCCGCTGATTTCGATAGCTTCGCCGGTGATGTAGCTTGATTCCTCGGAAGCCAGAAAAACGAGCAGGTCGCTCACTTCCTGGGGGTTGCCGGGACGCCGCAGCGCCATGCGTTTGATGATGCGCTCCTGGAATTCCGGGGTGACCTCGTGAAAAGCGCCGCCGTCGATTATTCCCAGCACCAGGGCGTTGCAGGTCACCCCCTGGCGGGCGGCCTCCAGCGATACCGTCTTGGTCAGACCGATCAGTCCCGCCTTGGTGGCGGCGTAGCTGCACTGGCCGGCGCCGCCCATAGAGCCGGCGATTGAGGATATATTGATGATGCGTCCCCAGCCGCGCTCCATCATGCCGGGCAGGCAGCACTTGATGGTATTGAACGGGCCGGTCAGGTTGACGCTGATGTCTCTAGCCCAGTCCTGGATTTTCATCTTGCCGATAGTCACGGCGCGTACGATGCCGGTGGCGGCGTTGTTAACGAGGATTTCAACATGGCCCAGTTCTTTCTCTATCAGGTTGACGCCGGCCTGCACCTCGTCGAAGTCCGCCACGTCCATCCTGACGGCCATGGCTTTCCTGCCCATTTCGCGTATCTTCGCGGCTACTTCCCTGGCTTTATCGATATGGCTGTAGCCGATAACCGCTACATTACAGCCGGCTTTCGCCAGAGACAGGCAATGGGTTATGCCCAGTCCGTGCGAGCCGCCGGTAACCAGGGCTATCTTATCTTTCAGGCTCATTGTCATTCTCCTTGTATGTATTTACCATATTATTAAATAACAAAAGCATTAGAATTGGCAAGAATAATCACGGGTTCCTGCCCTGGCACTTTTATATTTGAATCTCCGTATTTAATTTTAATCATATTCATAAAATCCCCTGCCCGTTTTCCGGCCCAGCCTCCCGTCGGCCACCATCTGTTTTAAAAGTTCCGGTGCGGCGTATTGTTTATCCCTGAGGTTGCTGTAAATGCTGTCGGCGATAACGAGCAGCGTGTCCAGCCCGATAAGGTCGGCTACGGCCAGCGGCCCCATGGGGTGATTTAAACCCAGGGTCATGCCGGTATCGATGTCCTCTTTAGTGGCTATACCGGACTCAAGCAGGTGGACGGCGCCAAGAATCTGCGTCGTCATGAGACGGTTGACGATGAAGCCGGGCGAGTCTTGAATGGTTACTACCATCTTTCCCAGGGACTGGCAGAATTTCTTGCCGGTGTCAAAGGTTTCATCGCTGGTGCCGGTAGCCCTGACCAGCTCTATCAGTTTCATGACCGGTACCGGATTAAAGAAGTGCATTCCCAACACTTTATCCTTCCGTCCGGTCACAGCCGCAATGTCGCTGATGAGTAGACTGGAAGTATTGGTAGCCAGTATCGTATGTTTCGGGCAGACCCTGTCCATCTCTTTGAATATCTTCTTCTTCAGGTCCAGGTTTTCCACCGCGGCTTCTAT
>CAYVPT010000061.1:0-474 GCA_964453865.1 uncultured Dehalococcoidaceae bacterium | reverse complement strand
CAGGTCGCAGTCGTTAAAGTCCCCGGTATCGATCGTTCCCCTGATGCGGGCTATTGCCGTATCCCTGTCCTGCTGTGTTATCCTTTCTTTCTTTACGTTCCTGTCCAGGGAAGACTCTATGGAAGCCAGCCCCCTGTGTAGCAGGTCATCGCTTATTTCGGAGATAATCACCGCGTATCCCGACTGAGCGCATACCTGAGCTATGCCGCCGCCCATCTGCCCGCAGCCGACAACACCGACCTTCCTGATTTCCATAAGCGTAGCTACTTCCTCATTCGTCAGGATATATATTTACGGGGGATTTTTTCAGAAGAAATTTACCGTTTTCAATTGTAACACAGGGTAAAAATCACGTCAAAACTACTATGCTGACGGTGTTTTAGATATATATATTTGCACTATTGCAATTATAACAAATACATTCTAAAATGATATCGTTCGATTTCTCTCCGAGCCTTTTTTCCTAAAGGCCAA
>CAYVPT010000060.1:0-9843 GCA_964453865.1 uncultured Dehalococcoidaceae bacterium | reverse complement strand
GTACCGCGGCAGTCTTGCATGACCACCGCATAGCCCGCCTGCACGTATCTTATCGGATTCAAATAGTTGCTGTAAAGGAATTCGGAATCTTTCACATACGGCAAACGGACCAGTATCGCAGGGAATTTCGTCCCTGCCGCCGGCCGGAAAACATTAGCGAAGAGAGTAACGCCGTCCCTCATTTTCGACGGGACGTTTATTTCCAGATTGAAAGAATCTTTCTGAGGCAAAGAACTAACTCACTTTCTTCTGTATTATAAGGCTGATACCGGTATCTATAACAGCGTCTGGTAGACCAGCCTTTAGAATTCTTCCTGGTAATCGTTTTAGGTATGTTCATGTGCTAAATATCCGCGCAAAACATAGGTCGATAACGATTTTGCCAAGCTGGGCTGCCAGCGTTACCGCACCGGTAATCTGTTTTTCATCTCTTAGTATAATTACCTTCAGGTGCCATACTGAAATGCATGATGGGACGGTCTACCTTCAGTACCCTGAGCGGGAGGTGCCTTAAACCTTTGGGGATAAAGACAACGCAACTTTTTGTCAATATATACTTTTCATCTTCTAGCCACAGCTCTACTTCCCCGTTCAGTTCGCCCGGCTTTTCCCAGTCACTGCCGATAAAACCCAGGACTTCATCGAAATCATGGTGATGGTTCTCATTACGGTCGCCCGTGGGTTTTGCGTACCAACGGGCCGAGAGATAAAAGGCTCCTTGAATGACGCTATCATCCAGCCATGCTATACGTGATTTATCTTGCCCGGGTCGGCGGCCGTGCATTATTTCATACGCCTCCGGAACATCTACAGTATCAACGATGTATTTCTGATACTTTCGTTTAGTCATTACAACCCCTTTCCTTTATTTTGATTACTTTATCAAACGGCTGGATTTCAAAAAAGAGTAACGATTGTAACTCCTGTCTGATATACCTACCAATGTTGCTTATTTCGCGATAGCTGTCGGAATATCGGGAAATTCGTAAATCAGCTTCGGGTATATTTACTCTCGGGTCCCATACCGAAGTGTAGAATAGGCCGGTTAACTTTTAGCAAACTCAATGGGAGGTGCTTCATCCCCTTGGGGATAAAGACCACGCAGCTTTTAGTAAGAATGTATTTTTCATCTTCCAGCCATAGTTCTATTTCCCCGTTCAATTCACCAGGGTTTTCCCAGTCGCTGCCGATGAAGCCCAGGACTTCGTTAAAATCATGGGAGTGGCTCTCATTACGATCGGGGAAGGGTTCCGTATACCATCGGCAACTCAGGTAAAAGGCGCCCTTGACAACATTATCGTCTAGCCATATGACACGTGATTTTTTATCACGAGACAGGGTGTGCATTTTTTCAACCGTTTCCGGGACATTCGCTGTTTCAATGATATATTTCTGATACTTTAATTCAGCCATTATGGTTCCTTCCTTTAAAATTAATATTCAATTGCAGTACCCCGCAACTGGATTCGCCTGCGGAGTAACGTTAAAGGCTTAATCCTTTGCCCATTATAAAGTTCGGCGCTCATAAAATCCATACCCCAACTCTCTTTAAGATGGCTGGCGGTGGGCCTTACCATACGCCGGCAGGCGGAAACATGCCGCCTGGGCCTCTTCGGCCTCATCACCAAGTCTTCCAACTTGTATAACGGCAGACCCGTTTGTGGTTCACTATTCTCAAGGCTGCCTGCCATTTACGCACACTCTTTTACCTGTTACAGCCGCAGACGATGATTTTCTCCCTGGTGATGCATTCGACAGCCTCCCTGCCGGCGGCCATGTATTTTTTGGGATCAAATACATCCGGCGTTTCCTTTAAAACCTGTTTTACACCGTTGCTGAAAGCAATGCGCAACTCGGTTGCAAAGTTCACCTTGCAGATGCCGCGCTTGATACAATCGCGTACTGCGTTATCTGAAAGGCCTGAAGCGCCGTGCAGCACAAGCGGAATACCCACCACCCGTTGTATGGCAGAAAGTCGCTCCACGTCCAGCTTCGGTTCACTTTTATAGACCCCGTGGGCGGTACCGATACCTACCGCAAGGGTGTTTGCGCCGGTGCGTTCCACAAATTCGGTAGCCTCTTCTGGCAGCGTATATCCTCCTGCGCCACCGTCAAGTTCGTCTTCCTTGCCGCCAACCCGGCCAAGTTCGGCCTCAACAGGAATACCTGAAGATTTACAGGCATCTACAACTCTTTTAGTGATAGCTATGTTTTCTTCAAAAACTTTTTGCGATCCATCGATCATTATAGAGGTATAGCCTTGTCGAAATGCCTGCATGGCTAACTCGAAACTGTCGCCATGGTCGAGATGGATAGCCACCGGGACGCTTACACTTTCCGCGGCCGCTTTGGCGATGGCATAACAATATGGTAAACCGGCATAGCGCAAGGTCGATGGCGTCGTCTGTATAATAACCGGAGCGCCGAGTTTTTCGGCACCTCGTGTTACAGCTTGTGCCATCTCCATATTTTCAATATTGAACGCGGCAACGGCATAGCCGTTTTTCTGCGCATCAAGTAGCATTTGTTCACTTGTTACGAGTGGCAATGTGATCGCCTCCTTCTTTTTTCAGGATTATTCAAACTCATTTACTTTGCATTGCTCTAAAAGCCGGTGTAGATCTTCCGGACGATAAAAACCTGTCTCCATGGTTAGCGCATTTGCAATCGAAACAGCCAGTGCAAAGCGCAATAGTTCCCTGGCGCTGTAGTCTCTTTCAAACCCCACGGCGAACGCCGCCACCATCGCATCGCCGCACCCGACCGTATTGACCACGGGAATATCCGGGGTGGTGCCCTGAAGAACTCCCTCATCACAGGCTAAAAGGGCTCCGTCGCGGCCAAGAGAAATCACAACGTAAGCAATACCGCTCCTTTGTAACTTTTGGGCGCAATTCCCGAGCTGTCGACGATCTGTGCCCGTAATCCCTGTCAGGGCGGCAATTTCATCGCTGTTCGGCTTAATCATGGTTGGTTGTGCTTTGATACCCTGCGCAAGCAGTCTCCCGCTGGAATCGAGAATCACTTTCTTTCCTTGTGCGTTAGCATGGAAAATCAAATCGGCATAAATCGTATCCCCGCATCCTGCGGGAACGCTGCCGGAAAGAGTGATAACATCCGCCCCTTCAATAAGGAGATCAAATTTATGAAGGAAAGCGGAAATGTCTTCTGCGGTAACTATAAAACCCGGTTCAAGAAATTCCGTCTGTTTACCCGTTTTTTCATCAATAATGTTGATGCAAGAACGAGTTTCGCCGTTAACGAAAACAAAATCGTTCGGTATGCCCTTTTTCTCCAATTGCTCTCGAACAAAGGCGCCGGCGTGGCCCCCGGCAAATCCGGTGGCCAGCACCTCCGCTCCCGTGATTTTGGCTACTTTTGTGACGTTAAGTCCTTTTCCGCCAGCCGTATATTTACATTCATCAACCCGCATGACTTCGCCGGGTTTCAGCTCCTCCACCCGGTAGACCTTGTCGATGGCAACATTGAGTGTTACGGTAAGAATCATAAATCCCGCTTCCAGTGCCGTCCGTCCAATGTTCCAGTTTATAGTGAAATGTGATTAAGCGTCAATCTCTTTACCAAAAGCGCAACTTGTGATTTTTTAGTATACTAATAGATGTAAAAATAATTGTTAATAATGATTTTTAGGAATATCCAAAACATTGACAAAATCTTTTTATATATGTTTTATTGGGGAAACGAACTAAATCTATGAATTCAGTTTTGTTGGGCATTGATATCGGCTCTTCAGCCTGTAAGGTTGCCGCTTTTTCCGTTAACGGAGTGGTCCTAGCACAAAGTAATGCTGAATATTCTACCTACTATCCACAGCCTGGTTGGGCGGAACAAAACCCGGATGAATGGTGGAAGGCGGTCTGCCAAGCCGCGCAAGAAATCCTGCAAAGCGGCAAAATCAAGGCCGGAGAAATTAAGGGCATCGGTATTGACGGACAAAGCTGGTCGGCCATCCCGGTTGATAAAAACGGGACGGTCTTACACAATACCCCGATTTGGATGGATACCCGGGCAAAGGAAATTTGTAGCGAAATCGCCAGGCACATCGGCGAGGAGCGCCTGTTTGAAACGTCTGGCAATCCTTTGCAGCCATCCTATACCTTACCGAAAATCCTGTGGTATAAAAAGCACCTGCCCGAGGTATATACGCAGATTTCCAGGATTTTACAATCCAACAGCTTTATTGCCTTCCGGCTTACAGGTTTATACTCTCAAGATCCAAGCCAGGGCTATGGCTTTAATTGCTATGATATTCGGAACGGCCGCTGGGATACTGTTCTTTGCGCGGAGCTCGGTGTTAACCCCGGTTTTTTACCTGAAATCGTACCGTGTCACCAGGTAATCGGCACTGTAACAGCGGAAGCAGCGAAAGAAACAGGCCTTGGGGTTGGTACGCCTGTTGTGGCAGGCGGTGTGGATTGTGCTTGCGGCACTCTGGGTGTTGGCGTCATTAATGCAGGGCAAACGCAGGAACAGGGCGGACAGGCGGGTGGTATGAGTATCTGCATTGACAGCTATAAAGCGGACAAACGCCTGATTCTTGGTAACCATGTAGTGCCAGAACGGTGGCTTTTACAGGGTGGTACGGTCGGCGGAGGCGGCGTTATCAAATGGTTTGAAAGAGAATTTTGTGCCGCAGAGCGTGAACTTGCCGCCCGGTGCGGCAGCAGTTCTTATAGGGAAATCGATAAAGAGGCCGAAACTGTGAAAGCCGGCAGTGATGGATTGGTATTCCTGCCATACATGGCGGGTGAGCGTTCACCTATTTGGGACAAAAATGCTACAGGCGTGTATTACGGTATCGATTTCTCTAAAACGCGCGCTCATTTTGCCCGTGCTAGTATGGAGGGTGTGGCTTATTCGCTAAAGCACAACCTTGACGTTGCAGAGAGCATCGGAGTAAACGCAGAAACGCTTTGCGCCATGGGCGGTGCCGCCAACAGCCGCTTGTGGACTCAGATTAAAGCCGATGTAACAGGTAAACGCATCATTGTGCCATCTTCTGACACTGCCACCGCATTAGGCGCAGCAATCCTGGCCGGAGTCGGAACTGGTGTTTATCAGGACTTTTCGGATGCCGTAGATAAAACTGTAAAAATCAGGCGTGAACACACCCCTGATTTGGAAAAACACAAGGCCTATCGGAAAAACTATATAACTTATCTATCACTGTACGAAAATTTAAAAGCTCTAATGAATAGTCAGGAGACAAACCAATGAAAGCAGCAGTTTTATATGCGAATGACGATATTCGTTACGAAGATTTTGAAACGCCGGTTACCAGACCTGCCACCATAAAAGTTAAGGTCAGAGCAGCGGGTATTTGCGGCAGTGATATCCACCGTGTCCTGTCTGGCGGCGCTCATTTTTACCCTATCGTATTGGGACACGAGTTTGCCGGTGATGTTGTCGACGTTGGTGAGGGAGTGACCAACTTCAGTGTGGGCGACACGGTTTCGGGGGTGCCGCTTTTGCCCTGTATGAAATGTGATGATTGTCAGAAAGGTAACTTCTCGCTTTGCAAGCATTACAGTTTTATCGGCAGCCGTACGCAGGGATGTTTTGCCGATTATGTGGTTATACCTGCCACGAATGCTGTCAAGTATGACCCCTCCATACCGTATGTTCAGGCAGCCATGTTTGAGCCCTCGACCGTGGCGCTGCATGGCGTGTTCTGCAACGAATATCAGGGCGGGAATTGCGTGGCTATTCTTGGCTGCGGTACAATTGGTATTTTCGCCTTGCAATGGGTAAAAATATTCGGCAGTAAAAAGGTGGTCGCCTTTGATATTGACAAGGACAGGCTTGCCCTGGCCAGCCGTATGGGCGCCAACGCGGTCATAAATACCCGTCAGGCAGATTACATGAAGACCGCGCTGGACATTACCGGCGGTAAGGGCTATGATTATGTTTTTGAAGCGGCAGGTAACCCGGCCACTATGCATATCGCGTTCGAGGTTGCGGCTAATAAGGCGCATGTCTGTTGTATCGGCACTCCCGCCGCGGATTTCAGCTTTTCTCCCAGGGAATGGGAAAATTTGAACCGCAAGGAGTTCAAACTTACCGGCAGTTGGATGAGCTATTCAGCGCCGTTCCCCGGCAAAGAATGGGAATTGACCGCCCATTATTTCGCGACGGGTCAGCTTAAATTTGACCCCGGTTTTATCTACCGGAAGTTCCCTATGAGCCAGGCAGGCAAAGCCTTCGCGCTGTACCATAACCCTTCCGGCGTACACGGTAAAATCATGCTTATCAACTAACAAACAACATACTGTCTGGCCACGATACGTGATGCCATGAAAAGAAAGAAGGTACATCGGATGGCAAACTCGATTAACCCCGGTAAAGTCCCCAAGCGCAAGCTCTACACGGGAGAGGAGATCCCCTGCATCGGAATGGGCACTTTCGGTTCTGACCGTTTTATACCAGAAGAGGTTGCAGGAGCGGTAGCCGGCGCCATTAAAATCGGCTACCGCCTGTTCGACTGCGCTTCCGTATATGGCAACGAAGACTTGATCGGCAAAGTGTTAGCCGGGGCCATCGAAAAAGGCACCATCAAACGTGAAGAACTCTTCATTATGTCAAAGGTATGGAACGATATGCACGGCAGAGGTGATGTGTTGTTATCCTGCGCTAAAAGTCTCAAGGATTTGCATCTGGATTATCTCGATACCTATTTCGTGCACTGGCCGTTTCCGAACTACCACGCTCCGGGTTGTGATAAAGATGCTCGTAACCCTGACTCGAAGCCATTCTCTGCTGATCGCTTCATGGCTACATGGCGTCAGATGGAAAAACTGGTCGATATGGGACTGGTGAGAAACATTGGCATGTCCAGCATGACCGTGCCCAAGCTTGATGCGGTCTTGCCGCGGTGCCGCATTAAACCGGCTTTAGTCGAGATGGAACTCCACCCGAGCTTCCAGCAGCCGGAACTGTTTAATTACTGTATTGAGTGCGGCATTCAGGTGGTAAGTTTCTGCCCCATTGGTTCGCCCAATCGTCCCGACCGTGACAAGACCGAAAATGATGTCGTCGATACGGAGATTCCAGAACTGGTTAAAATCGCCGAAGCACACAGGGTGCATCCCGCGATTATCTGCCTGAAGTGGGCTGTACAGCGCGGCCAAATCCCTATTCCATTTTCCGTCCATGAATTCAACTACGCAAGTAACCTGCGCTGTATCACTGAAAACCCTCTTACCGATGCGGAGATGGAAATACTCAAAGTCGCAGATAAAAACTGCCGTTTAATCAAAGGGCAGGTATTCCTCTGGGAAGGCGCAAAGAGATGGGAAGACCTTTGGGATTTAGATGGTAAGATCACAAAGTAAAAGAGGGTTATCAACAGGTTGAAGGCTATACAAGGGAAGAATGTGTCTCACACAACAAACGATAGCAATTAGTATCCCCAATTCTGCCTGCCTGTGCGCGAACAGATCTTTTCATGAAACGATAATGCCTTCTAAAGTATTTTAACACTTGGTCTACCCCCCGGAAAGTGGTCAGACCTGGCCTATGCCCGGGTCAGTTATGGATACAGGCGGATAAAAACATGATTCACTGCGTATTCAGCTATAAATTAAAACCTATCGGAAATTTGTCAGTAAACAAACCAGCCCATATTGGCGCATCAAGGACGGTGGCGACTATGAAAGGACGGTGAACTTCCCTGACGTACATTGGAAGGTGAACTGTATGTTTCGGGATAAGTACAGTGGTCGCTTTAGAAATCAGGTGTCTTTCTGCTTCATCTCCCTCGCCAATCCAGAATTCAACCGTCCCTCCCAGATCCGGAAACTTGTCCAGATTAGTCCCGATGAAACTAAAGGTCTGGTAGAAGGGATGTTTGTGCGGTAAAAAAGGCTCGTATGATGTATGCTCGTCCGATTGTCCATCAGGCCAGAGCGGCAATATCTTTTCTTGGCCAAGGCCGAAGCCTACACCTGCTGCATATATTAGGTGACAATCTATGGAGTGGGGAGCATATGCATTGTAAGAAGCATCGTAAAACATGACACGGGCAGCTTTATCTTTGAAGGAGGGATAAACCGGCAATCCTTTTACATCTATCTCACTATAATCTTTCCCGTATTTCCCTGAACCTTGAGGCATTGGCTTTACCTTTGGCGGGGTCCAGTTCTCGTCCTCGCAATTTTCAAATCCCGGAGGAAGGTTTCGACGCGCCGGGATTGATGCAGCCAAGGGCGAGTCCGCCACGATGAACAACATACCGGGGCCGTGTAACTCTTCGGTATATCCCGGCCCGCCGGGTGTATCTAACGGATGAATGCAGGTTGTCGGCCTGTAAATTTTGTGCAGTTCTGCTGCTTCTCCCTCGCCGACCCACTGGCAGAATGTCCCTCCGATATCACTGGGGTGATTGGGGTCAGTTGACATATAACTTGTACTCCAGGTATAGATGTTAGTCATAGGAAAAGTGGGCTTCGGCATGGCCCGATAGCCGTAATAATAGTAAATACGCGGGTCGATGGGGAACTGCAGCCGTTTTTTACCAATCATGTATTTACCGCCTTTGCCAGTTTCGTCGCCCTTGGGAATGCCCCGAACGTGACCTTCAATAAAGTGAGGACATTCTTCGTTATCGCGATAATCGTAGTGGTAAACCTCGTCGGTCTCTGCATCAGCTTTACCCAGATGCATTGATTCTATAGGATTTACCTCGGTAAAATAATTATCGTACTTTTGTTTCTTAATCATACTCTTGCCATCCTTATCCATTCTTACTGAATTCGGGCCTATGACTTTATTGAGCGGCTTTGCCGTGAATCCAGTCGGGAAAAGCCGCTAATAGAACCGAACTCTAAGCTCTAACTATTATTTACTTACTTAACCAGATATCCTCGGAGCGGAAGCTCATGGGACATAGTTTAAACATCTCGCAATCATGCACTTTGTTTGAAAAGGTCGACTCCATTATCAAAGCCCCTTATCAGCTTCACCTAAAGTCCCTCGCAATCGGGGGTCAAGTGCGTCTCGCAGGCCATCTCCCAACATGCTGAAACCGAATACGACTAGCATACACGCCAGCCCAGGAGCAAAGGATAACACCGGTAGGCGCAGTAAATACTTGTAGCCATCATTAACCATGCTGCCCCAGGCAGCTTGGGGAGGCGTAACGCCCATCCCCAGAAAGCTCAATCCTGCCTCGGAGATAATAAGGACACCCAAATCCATAGTTATCAGGACCAATAGCGGAGGGAATGCATTAGGGAGAACATGCCGCATTATCATACGCAAATTGCTGGCGCCCATGGACCGTCCGGCAACTATATAGTCGTTTTGCTTCACGGAAAGCGCCTGACTGCACATGAGCCGGCAGTGCCCTGCCAGTACAGCCACTCCCAGCGCGATAACGACGTTTTTAACGCCCCCGCCCAATATAGAGGTGATAACCAGAGCACTCATTATACCTGGGACAGCCATCAGTGCATCAACAAACCTCATGATAACGGCAGATACAACCCCTTCGAAAAAAGCCGCTATTATTCCCATACCTTGCCCCACAATTACACCGATAGTCACTGCTCCCATACCTATTATCAAGGACGTCCTGGCGCCGAATATCAGGCGGCTTAAAGTATCCCTGCCTAATAAATCGGTACCTAAAAGATGGTGTAGGCTTGGTTGCTGTAGTTGGTTGGATGGGTCCATCTCGTAAGGATCGTAGGGGGCCAGCCAGTTAGCAAATATGGCTGTCAATAGGAATAAAATTACGATAATAAGACCCATCAACGAAAGCTTGCGCCTAGTTATCACCGTCATTATCCGCCGAAGCTCACTGTGCTTCGGTTGAACTCTGGA